>DCDB01000341.1 GCA_002316215.1 Lachnospiraceae bacterium UBA1066
AATACAAAGCTCTGGCGGATACGGAAAAAAGCGTGATTTTCGGCGGACGTCTTGGTACCTACCGTTACTATGACATGGACAAGGTAATAGAAGCTGCGCTTGCTGACTCTGCCCGTGAATGAAGGTTTTTGTAAAGTCAATGAAAAGAGGCAATTATGGAAGATAACTGTTTTGTCCTTCACGGCTCAGTTGTTTTCAGCCGCAGCAAGGAAGAACTTGAGGAATATAAAGAGGCCTATCTCGTCTGTGAAGACGGCTTGTGTGCCGGTGTCTATGAAGAGCTTCCGGACCGCTATAAGGATTTCCCCGTGGAAGATTTTTGGGACAACCTGATTATTCCCGGCCTTGTGGATCTGCATGTCCATGCCCCGCAGTACAACTACAGGGGTACGGGTATGGACATGGAACTGATCGACTGGCTGAATAAGGTTACATTTCCGGAAGAAGTGAAATTCAGGGACAGGCTTTATGCGGAAAGATCATACGATATGTTTGTGGAAGATCTTTACGAAGGCGCAACGACGCGAGCCGCTGTTTTTGCCACAGCCGATGTTCCTTCCACGGTAAAGCTCATGGATCTTTTAGAGGATTCAGGCCTTGTGAGCTTTGTAGGAAAGGTCAATATGGACAGGAACGTACCGGATTACTATTGCGAGACCACGCAGCAGTCGCTGGAAGCTACAAAAAAGTGGCTGCACAGGATCAGGGGGCGTTACGTAAATACATTTCCGATTCTGACGCCAAGATTTACGCCTACCTGTACAGATGCGCTTATGAGCGGTCTTGCCGAAATTGCTGAAAAGGAAAATCTTCCGGTACAGTCGCATCTTTCCGAAAATCCCAGAGAAATTGCCTGGGTAAAGGAGTTGGAAAAGGATACGGAGTTTTATGGACAGGCCTATGATAAATTCGGTCTTTTCGGAGGAAAGCATCCGGCGATAATGGCGCATTGCGTTTATTCAGGGGAAGCTGAAACGGCTTTGATGAAGAAAAACGGAGTTTTTATTGCCCATTGTCCCGCATCCAATACCAATCTGGCATCGGGCATTGCGCCGGTGCGAAGATATCTTGATATGGGTATGAAGGTAGCTCTCGGATCTGATGTAGCCGGCGGAACAGAGACGTCTGTCTTTAAGGCGATGAAGGATGCCGTTGAATGTTCAAAGCTGAGATGGCGGCTGCAGGATCAAAGCCTTGCCCCGCTTAAGCTTCCGGAAGCCTTTTATATGGGAACTGAGGCCGGCGGCAGCTTCTTCGGTAAAGTGGGTTCATTTAAAAAAGGATACGAATTCGATGCCGTTGTCCTTGACGATTCTAACCTGCAAAGCATGAAGGAATTTACTCCGGCAGAGCGGCTTGAGCGCCTGGTTTATCTTTCGGACGACCGGAATGTCGTAGGAAAATACGTACGCGGGTGGAAACTGTATTAAAGACAGGAGAGTTTTATGGAATTTAAAAAAGCGGAAAAAAAGGAAGTTATAACGGATGCTGAAGTCAAAAGCCGTATGAATGCCTGGCCTGACTGCTATTACAGGGAGAGGGATGCCCGTGTCCGCAGGCAGCTTCTTGATGAGGCGTCAAGGGAAAACCTTACGCCGGAAGAGAATAAGATGCGGGAAGTGCTTTGGAACAAGCGCTATAAAAATGCCGGACCGGGATCGCCCATGACGGATCTTTATTTAAAGACATGGTTGGATTTCCGGTTTATTTCTGAGAATCTTGGAGGACTGTTCGGCAATAAGTCCAATAGGAAAAAGGCGCTTGAAGCCCTGAAATGCCTGGGAGGAGAAGAGCTTGAAAGCTTTGGCTCTGCAGGAGACAATATCCTGTATCAGGAAATCTATCACCTCGGCATGCTTTATATTTCTCTGTGTCAGGAGGATAGAAACTATAAGTCCCTTGTTTTCGGGCTGGGTTCTATTTCGGATGACCGTCTGATATCAAAAATCGCCGCCGAGTTCCGTTCGGTGGCGATTAAGGTTCCTAAAGAGACTGGTCTTACGAAGGAATGCGGGCTTTGGACAAGGGCGCTTACGGCAGCTTTTTCCGATGCCTATCCGGACAGCCGCACTTTCCTTGAAGAATAAATCAAAAAGGTTTTCATGCATCCATAAGTAAGTCTGAAGACTTATTTGTGGATGATTGTACCGGTCTTCCCCATGATGCCGTCCCGGGCTTTTTGAAGCTCGGTGATGAGGGAGGTACGTCCTTCCTTTGAATCCGCGAAGTCAATGGCGGCGCTGACCTTCGGCAGCATGGATCCGGGAGCAAACTGACCTTCTCTTACGTATTTTCTTGCCTCATCGCAGGTCATCTCGGAAATAGAGGTTTCATTTTCCTTACCGAAATTAATTGCTACTTTCTCAACTGCCGTCAGGATAATCAGCATGTCGGCATCCAGTTCTCTTGCCAGGAGACAGCTTGCGTAATCTTTGTCGATTACGGCGCTGGCTCCTTTTAAGTGGTTCCCCTGCATCGTGACCGGGACTCCGCCTCCGCCGCAGGCAATAACGATTTTTCCGGCATCAACAAGGGAGGAAATGGCGTCAAGTTCGACAATCTCCTTTGGAAGAGGGGAGGCGACTACCCTTCGGTAGCCGCGTCCGGAATCTTCTTTCATAATGTGTCCGTATTTTTTTGCCTGAAGTTCCGCTTCTTCCTTTGTAAGAAAACGCCCGATCGGTTTTGAGGGATTTTCAAATGCAGGATCGTTCGGATCGACCCGCACCTGCGTTACGACAGTCACGACCGGAGTACGCACAAATCCGCGGTTCCTGAGCTCTTCTCTTAAAGCATTCTGAAGATCGTAGCCGATATAGGCCTGGCTCATGGCGACACAGACGGAAAGCGGCGTGTTCGGCTGAGAATCGTCTTCACGCGAAAGCGCAGTCATTGCGTTATTGATCATTCCCACCTGAGGTCCGTTTCCGTGGACGATAACGACCTGATGGCCTTCCTCAATCAAATCACAGAGAGCTTTTGCGGTGGATTTCACGGCAATCATCTGTTCCGGAAGCGTGTTCCCGAGGGCATTTCCGCCTAATGCGACGACGATACGTTTTCTGATATACATTTCAATAACCTCCGTAAAAAAGAAATTACCGGAATATGCGCGGAGTGCCCTTTTCTTCAAGAGCCTTAAGGACGGCAGGCGCATCCCTGAATTTTTCAAGGAGAATCATAGCGGCAATGACGTAAGGCTTGTAGCTCGCCTGTTTATAAAGCGAATCGCGGTAGCGGTCGAAGACGGAAGCGTCGACTTCGCCTTCCTCACAGCTTACACCGGAAATATCAGCCGGAAGGCAGTGCAGATAGATGGCCTTTCCTTCTTTTGTTGTCTTCATGAGCTCTTCAGAGCATGTCCAATTCTTGAAGCCGGCATTATGGGCCAGCAGTTCTTTTTCAAGCCGGTCGATGCCTTCCTGATCGCCGTTTCCGTACAGCTCCGTACGTTCTTCCATAGCGGCAAACGGCGCCCAGCTCTTCGGATAGACGATATCCGCGTCCTTGAAAGCTTCTTCCATGCTGTTGGTCTTTGTGAAGCTTCCGCCGGAAGCAGCAGCCTGTTTCCTTGCAATGTCTTCGACTTCAGGCATGATGTCATAGCCTTCCGGATGGGCAAGGACAACATTGGCACCAAGCCTTGTCATAAGGCCGATACAGCCCTGAGGTACGGAAAGGGGTTTCCCGTAGGACGGCGAATAAGCCCAGGTCATGGCAATTTTTTTACCTTTCATATTTTCGATGCCGCCGAGTTCATGGATGCAGTGGAGAGTATCCGCCATGATCTGTGTCGGATGATCGATGTCGCACTGCAGATTGACAAGCGTCGGCCGCTGTTCAAGAATACCGTCGTCATAACCCTGCTGGACGGCATCGGTTACGTCGTGCATATACTTGTTTCCTTTTCCGATATACATGTCGTCGCGGATTCCGATGACGTCTGCCATAAATGAAATCATGTTGGCTGTTTCACGCACGGTTTCGCCGTGGGCAATCTGTGATTTCTTTTCATCAAGATCCTGGACTTCAAGTCCCAGAAGATTGCAGGCAGAAGCAAAAGAGAAGCGCGTGCGCGTGGAATTATCCCGGAAAAGCGAAATGCCGAGACCGGAATCGAAAACTTTTGTTGAGATGTTGTGTGACCTTAAGTAGCGTAGGGCATCCGCTACAGTCCAGATGCCTTTGATTTCGTCGTCGGTTTTTTCCCAGGTCAGGAAAAAATCCTTAAGATACATGTTTGAAAGATTAAGCCCTGAAAGCGCATTTAAATAATCCTGAAAGTTCATGTGATTGATATCCATTTATTTTCTCCTTAAAAAGTACTTGGAAATTTAATTTGCCGGATGCTGTTTCATTGCGATTATAGATTTGAAAATGTCCGTTTCCCCGATTCTCAGGAAAACCGCGGTAAATCTGTCTGCTGAAAGCTGTTTGTGTGTTAATCCTGCGGCAGCTTAGGAGACAACCGGTTCGGGATTGGAAGCAACGTAGGTATCCGGAACAGCCGCATAGACAGCTGCACAGGTAACAAGATCCTGCTTCCAGGTGATTTCATTCGGGGCGTGAGCCTGGGATTCTGCTCCCGGACCGAAACCGACGCAGGGAATTCCGAAACGTCCCTGGATGGCGACGCCATTTGTCGAGAATGTCCATTTATCAATCAGCGGGCGGCCGCTGCGGCAGTTCATGGCACCGGTGTCCCCGATGCGGTCTTCTCCGTACATGGCATGATAGACCTCGGAAAGAGCTTCGACATGAGGAGCGCTTTCTGCATTGATCCAGGTCGGGAAATAGCATTCTGTCTTATATACCAGGCCGGTATATGCCGGTCTTTCGTAATTATACATGGAAACACGGACATCGTCCGCATATTTTCTGCAGGAGGGCAGATTGCGGATTTCGTCGAGACAGGTTTCAAATGTCTCGCCTGCCGTCATACGGCGGTCAAGGGATACGGAGCAGCTGTCGGCAACAGCGCAGCGGCTGGGAGAAGTAAAGAAGATCTCCGATACGGTGACAGTGCCTCTGCCTAAGAAGCGTGCATCTTCGTAATGTTCCGGATTGAACTTCGGGTTCAGCATCTTTGAAAGACCTTTAATTTCACTTGACTCGGAGTCGTCATTCTCATTAAGGGAACGTACATCCTGTAAAACATCCGCCATTTTGAAAATGGCATTATCGCCGCGTTCCGGAGCAGAGCCATGGCAGGAGATTCCGTGCATGTCGACGCGGATTTCCATACGGCCTCTGTGGCCGCGGTAAATGCCGCCGTCCGTCGGTTCCGTGGAAACGACAAATTCAGGGGTAATTTTGTCTTCTTTATGAATGTACTGCCAGCAGAGACCGTCGCAATCTTCTTCCTGAACCGTGCCGGAGACCATGATTTTCACATTCTTTGGTATGAGATTTAAATCTTTCATGATTTTTGCACCGTAAACAGAGGAAACAATTCCGCCCAGCTGATCGGAAGAACCGCGTCCGCCGATTTCGGCGTCATTTTCATAGCCCTCATAGGGATCGAACTTCCAGTTTGCCCTGTAGCCGATACCGACCGTATCAATATGGGCGTCAAAAGCAATAATCCTGCTTCCGGACCCCATAAAACCGATGACGTTGCCCTGCGGATCGATATTTACTTCGTCAAAACCTACTTTTTTCATTTCGGCTGCAATCGTTTCGATATGCTTCTTCTCATCGCAGCTTTCACCCGGATTCCGTATAATGGCCCGTAAAAACGCCGTCATGTCCTTTTCATAACCCTTTGCCGCATCTTTAATTTTTTCATAATCCATCTTCATCATACCTCTCCTTATCTTACTCTTTTCCACTGCGACGTTTCTTTAGTTGTTATTATATAAAACTTCTTCCGCCATAAAAACTTCTTCCTTGATGCATTTGTGAATACTTTAAAGCGATTTTTGCGGTTTTGTACTTTATTTCACTACTTCCTGCCCTCTGTGCCTGATCCCGTAAAGCCCGTCCCAGACGACTTCACGGAACCGCACCGGATCCGTATTGCCTTCCGTAGATACAAGAAGCACCTGGGAATCCGGCCCGAGACGAAGTGTTTCTTTGATTCCTTCATACCGGGGATAGCTCAGGATTGAAGCCAGGAAACCCATGGTAACCGAACCGGATTCACCGGAAATAACCGTAGGATCTCCGGCCAATGGAACCCCGTACATACGCGTCCCCTTAGCGCTCATCCAGTCGGGACATCCCGCAAAGCCCGCTGCGTGATTTCTGAGAATATCCCAGCCGATTGTATTCGGTTCGCCGCAGGCGAGACCCGCCATGATCGTATCGAGTTTTCCTTTTACAACGGATGTCTTGCCGTCTTTGCGCATTGCGGAGCGGTACAGACAGTCGGCGGCACCTGCTTCGACAACACACATGATTGGTTCATGGCCTTTATATTTATTTGCGAAATAACCGACGACGGAAGCGGCGAGAGAACCGACACCTGCCTGGATGAAAATATGCGTCGGGCATTCGCAGCCGTCTGCAAGGAGCTGCCGGTCGGCTTCAATGGAAAGCGTTCCGTAGCCCTGCATGATGAAAGAGGGAATTTCCGTGTAACCGCGCCATGCCGTATCCTGTATAATGACGCCGTTAGGATCTTTTTTTGCCTGGGAAGCAGCAAGACGTACACATTCATCGTAATTAAGATCCTCGATTGTGACTTCTGCATTTTCCTTAGCGATATTCTGACGGCGTATTTCCGAAGAACCGCGCGGCATGCGAACGACTGCTTTCTGGCCGAGGCGGTTTGCCGACCAGGCAACACCGCGGCCGTGATTCCCGTCGGTGGCGGTATAGAAGGTTGTCTGGCCGATTTCGTTTCGCAGTTTTTCAGATGACAGGACCTGATACGGAAGTTCTGAAATATCTTTTCCGGTCTTTTGGGCGATATAGCTTCCGATGGCGTAGGAACCGCCTAAGACCTTAAAGGCATTCAGCCCGAAACGGAAGGATTCATCTTTTATGTAGAGATTTTTGATGCCGAGATAAGAGGCCATTCTGGAAAGCTTATGCAGCGGAGTAACAGCATACTGTGGAAAAGAGCGATGAAAGGTGATGGCTTTTTTTACATTTTCCTCAGACATTACGGAAAGCCAGCGGTCGTCGGAAGGCGGAACTTCATTTGAAGTAAAAACCATCTCTTCATTATTGGAACAGTTCATTTCAGCCTCCTGATTATTTGTTGATATTGACGTAACTGTAAAGCGTGTATTTGGAAATACCGAAAAATTTTGACACCTTGTCGCCGGATTTGGTGATCAGGAATGCACCCGAATCATTCAGGTACTCAATGGCCCTTATCTTATCTTCTTTTGTCATAAAGGGAACCGGGACTCCGACGAGACTCACAGATTGCTGAATAAGCTCGTCCAGGAGCTCATTGACGTCCTGTGCGATGTGTTTGGGCTCATTCTTTCCGGATTTTGAATCTCCGGGGCAGTCCGTCAGGGAACGTACAGAACCCTCGAAAGCCAGAAGGTTCGTTATGTCGTAATTGATGGCGAAAATATAAAGCGGGTTTTCATCTTCATCTTTGACGTAAATAGTTGTCGACTTGAGTATGCGTCCGTTGTCTGTCCGTGTGAGATAGGCGTATTGATCCTTCAGATTCCCGGAATGGTGATTTAGTGCTTCAAGGACTGCATTAGAAGGTCCGCCGCCGATTTTTCGATTGGTAACCTGCCCGTTTTCAATACACACAATGGATTTATTGATGCTTTTTCGTGAAAGATCATGAATGACGATTTCACAATTACTGCCGAATTCTGCGGCAAGCCCCCTGGCCAGCTGCTTTAAGAGTGAAAGCCGCAAATCTTCCATTTTAAGTCCTCCTTAAAAAAAATCAGTGCTTAAAAAAATTTTTGCTTACATTGACATCATAGCATATTAAAAACGAATTGCAAGAGCAATCTAAAAATTTTTTAGGCAAGCTAAATAAAAATAATCTTAGCGTTGCAATTCATTTATAAGGATGATAGAATGTTTTCAGATAATAGCAGCTTTGAATAATTAATCGTCCGCAGATTTTAAGCTGCCGGACGGAAGGAGAGATATGATAGATCTTACAAAGAATGCTAAAGGTCTTGAAAACAATATCAAAAGAGCAAGAGAACAGAAGATTATTATTCCGACTTTTAAGCAGATGATGAATCCGGAGACGATCCCGGATAAAATCAAAGAAAAACTTACGGAAGTCGGGCTCTGGGATATTAACCCGCTGAACCTCTTTCGTATTACGTGGAAAAATGAACCGAAAGAAAAAGGCGGGCTTTTCCACGGGCCGAATTATCTCGTCCTCCCGAGTGAACTGACCGGCGTCAAGGCAAAGATCATCTGCATGGAAGGGAAATGGTTCCCGACAGGCTGCCATAAAGTAGGGGCGTCCTTCGGCTGCCTGGTTCCGCCGCTTGTCACAGGGCAGTTTGATTCTTCCTATCATAAAGCGGTATGGCCTTCGACGGGCAACTACTGCCGCGGAGGCGCTTTCAATTCCAAGCTTCTCGGGTGCTACTCCATTGCCATCCTGCCGCAGGGGATGAGTAAAGAACGGTTCGACTGGCTGAAGACTGTCGCAAGCGAGATTATTGCCACGCCGGGAAGTGAGTCTAACGTCAAGGAGATTTTCGATAAGACCAATGAGCTGCGGACAACCCGCGACGACTGCATGATTTTTAATCAGTTCGAGGAAATGGGCAATTATATGTGGCACTATAATGTGACAGGAAACGCGATCTCCGAAGCCTTCGAGGAAATGAAAGAAGAAGGAGACCGTTTTGCCGGTTCCGTCTTTACGTCCGGCTCAGCCGGGACGATGGCATCCGGAGACCGTCTGAAAGAGATTTATCCGTATGCGAAGCTCGGAGCCGGAGAAGCTCTGCAGTGCCCGACGCTCCTCAATAACGGATTCGGAGCCCACCGCATCGAAGGCATCGGAG
>DCDB01000218.1 GCA_002316215.1 Lachnospiraceae bacterium UBA1066
AAAGAAATCAAGATTTTACGGGTAGCCCGGTCGGCGCTCAAACCTCCTGCGCATCGATCTGCAAAAAGACCTGCGACACCTGGTGGCGTCCTGCTTGGGGACAGCATATCATAGCACGCCGACTTGGGTGACAGCTCCGTTTTTTTAATCCTCAGAGCAAAGGCAGGCCAACAGGGAATAAAAATGTTATAATGTTTTGGAAATCATCTTAAGGAGGAATTCTTCATGGCGAAGAAACTGGCAGCATTTTTTTCAGCAAGCGGTGTGACGAAGCAGGCGGCCGGGAAACTGGCAAAGCAGGAAGGGGAGGATCTCTTTGAGATTAAGCCGGTTCAGCCTTATACGAAAGCAGATCCGGACTGGACGAATAAGAAAAGCCGCAGCACGCTTGAAATGACGGGCAAAACCATTTCTCCGTTTGCGACATCCGGCGGAAGCGGGTACGGGAGAAGTAATAAGGGACTGGAGCCCTCAGCCGCGGGAGCAAAATTCAACCCCGGGAGGATGATGTAATACTTTGAAAATGGAAAAGACAGCAAGTAAACTCAACTATAACCATACGATTACAGCCTGCTTCGTGGGATATATCGTGCAGGCAATTGTTAATAATTTCGTCCCCCTGCTCTTTCTGACCTTTCAGAGAGACTATCATATTCCGCTTTCGCAGATCACGCTTCTTGTCACGCTGAATTTTGGAATTCAGCTCCTGGTGGATCTGGTATCGGTGGCTTTTGTCGACAGGATCGGCTATCGCGCTTCGATGATCCTGGCGCATCTTATGTCGGCGGCGGGGCTGATTCTTCTTGCCGTGCTGCCGGACATACTGCCGTCTCCGTTTGCCGGCATTTTGACGGCTGTGATTATTTATGCTGTCGGCGGCGGTCTTCTGGAAGTTCTCGTAAGCCCGGTTGTGGAAGCGTGTCCTTCAGAAAATAAAGAGAAAGCGATGAGCCTTTTGCATTCCTTTTACTCCTGGGGTCAGGTGGGTGTGGTACTCATTTCCACGCTGTTCTTCTATGCGGCAGGCATTGAAAGATGGAAGATCCTGGCGGTGATCTGGGCCGTCATCCCCCTTTGCAACGCTTTTGTATTTACGAAGGTTCCCATTGCTTCGCTGATCAAGGAAGGGGAGAAGGGCCTCCGGGTAGGAGAATTGTTCGGTCTTAAAATATTCTGGATCCTTCTCGTCATGATGATCTGCGCCGGAGCAAGCGAGCAGGCTGTGAGCCAGTGGGCTTCCGCTTTTGCGGAAAAAGGGCTGGGGATTTCCAAAACAGCAGGCGACCTCGCAGGACCGATGGCATTTGCTGCAATGATGGGAGTTTCAAGGCTTTTTTACGGAAAATGCGGCGACCGCATTAATCTGGAACGGTTTATGATCGGCAGCTGCGGCCTTTGTATTTTGTCTTATCTTGGAATATCGCTTCTGCCGGTGCCGCAGCTCAGCCTTATTTCCTGTGCGCTCTGCGGCCTGTCCGTCGGAATTATGTGGCCGGGCACTTTCAGCAAGGCCTCCGCAGCTCTGCCAAAGGGAGGGACTGCTATGTTTGCGCTGCTCGCCCTTGGCGGTGACGTCGGCTGCTCGGCAGGCCCCACGGTGGTGGGAATGGTTTCCGGCGCCTGGAACGATAACCTGAAACTCGGCATCCTGGTGAGTATCTTCTTTCCGGTGCTGCTGCTTGCCTCCATCTTTTTATGCGGAAAGAAAAAGAGCAGGGCAGGCTGAATCTGCCTGTCTTACTCTTCATGATCAGCCTGTAGATGCTCAGTGGGCAGGATGCCATTATCATTGAGGAAGCTTTGTGCCGTGCTGCTCATGAGCGGCACGCAGATGCTCAATCCCCGGTGGAAGCCCGGTAAACGGGTTCGGAATCAATGTAGCATGTCTGATATTTGCTGTCCGGATACTGAATCCTTGACAGCAGGATATGCGTGGCGGCAAAGCCCATCTCACGCCCATGGATGCGGACCGTCGTGAGCGGAGGATTTAGGTGCGATGAAAGCAGGGAGTCGTCAAAGCCGGCGACCCAGATATCCCTTGGTATGGACAGCCCCATTTTATTTAATTCCTGCAGCAGTTCTTCTGCTATTGAATCATTTGCACAGAAAAAAACTTCCGGAAGTTCTTTCATTTTCCGCAGGGATTTTCCTATGAACTCCTGCTGGGAACATATTCCATTTTCGAAATCCAGATAACGCTGCCCGCAGATACTATAGTCCAGCGGATTTGGGATACCGCAGTAAATGCAGGACATGAGTGCTTCGAAGCGCTCAAAGAAAGATTGGCAGTTGTGGATATCGCCCACAAAGCCGATCTTTTTTTTACCCTTTTTCATCAGGTGGTGGATAACTTCGATGACGCTTGTGCGATTCTCCATGATCAGAAGGTCGGCGCCCAGCCGGCCGCTGTAGATTTCTGTCGGTGCATCTGCAAATAACAGGGGAATATTAAGACTTTTCAGAGCTTGTGCATATGCCATATCAAAGATCTCAAAGCATATCAGACCGGCTGTGCGTTCCGGATCAAGTATCGGAAGCCGACGCCCGGTCAATTCTTCCGGCAGAAGTTTTCGGATGGAGGTCGTGTATCCCAAAGCGGCTGTTTCATTCTGCAGGCAGTCAATCATTGAAGCAGCGAAGTGGTTTTCACAGATGTAACGGCCTGTCAGTACCACGATCTCGCTTTTCTTTGCAGCGGGAACGGCAGCGGGCGGCGCAGCAGGCGCTTCGCCCGGCAGGTTTATATAAGAGAACTGTTTATACCCCATCTCTTTTGCTTTTTTTAGAATATTGATTTTTGTGGCTTCGGAGACCAGGCCGGCGTTATTGATTGCTTTTGACACGGTATTTCTTGAGAGGCCAAGCTCGTCTGCAATATCCTGAATTGTTACTCTGTTTGCCATAGGATTGTCCAGCTTTCAATTTTATCTGTTTTGATGCTATGAAGAGGATTGCCGGAATCGCGAAGCGATGGAGCAATCTGAAGCATCATAGGGATCAGAAGGTACTTTTGATATCGACATCATTATACCGATATAAGAATATAACGTCAATTGCTGAATATTACATTTGCACAACTCTTGAAAATGCGAATGCACAAGAAACTGTGCTAGTTTTCATTAAGGAAGGCAAGATAGCTAAATGCCTCGCCGGTTCTCGGAGAATTCTTAATGATCCCGAGGTAGAGAGTGCCGTTTAGCTGATCGGAAATCCGGGGGAGACCGTTGAGACGGATGCCCATGGGATAGACGGCTGTTTCTGCCTTATAGTCTGTTGCTTCGCTGAGAGTTATTTCGACGGCATTGTCTTCCAGAATCTCGGTTCCGTCTGTAAAACGGTTCTCCGCTTCTTTATACAGTCCAGAAGGGATGTTTCCCTGGAGCTGAGTAAGATCCATGAGAAGACCGTTTTCCGAGAATGCCTCGAAGGCTTCGTCATCCATGAGTACGACATCCAGTTTTTCGGCATTTACAGCTCCGAGAATCTTCATTTTTGCGGCATAGGAATATTCCCTGTCGGAATCATCGGCGTTATCGGAAGTAAGGATGAGGTTATTGTACAGGGTGATTTTCTGCTTTGAAGAGTCAATACCTTCTTCTTCCAGGAAACCGTCCGTGAGATTTTGGGTCATTTCTTCTCCCGGAGCGAAATTCACCATGGCGATGTACAGGATACTGTCCTTATGCAGCGAATGTCCGGAAATGATATAGAAAAGAATATACAGGAGGATTCCGGCGACGATAAATGCAAATTTATAGTAGTCCCAGAGATAGCCGATCAGCTTTCTTCCGCGCAGTTTTTTTGTCATGAGGCATTACCGTCCGTGTTTCCGCCGGGGATTCCGGCGCGTTCCGCTAAGATATTCAGGATTCCGTCCAGAAGTTTTGAGCAGATCAGGGCGCATAAACCGAAGCCGAAGAAAAGAATCGGAGTAAAAAAGCGTACGGCGACGAGTGCCATCAGAAAATAGATGCCGGCCATCAGCGCTGTGCACAGAAGAGCCCGCATACCGATCATGAAGGCATTCCGGATTGTGGCGGGCGTTGTGTTTGAAAACCGTGCCATGAGGGGGAAAACATACATCAGGGTAATTGCGTAGCCGGCCAGAACGATGAAATACGCGGCTGTCAATAACGTCCACGCAGGACTGCTGTTCCATATATGAAAGAGAACGTATCCGTCCGCGGCCAGAAACAGGCCGGCGGCAAGAAGAATCAGCCATACTTTTGTTGCGCTTTTGAAGTTTTCCTTAAAGGCCCTGAAGTACTGGCTGATAACAGAACCTTCTTCATTTTTTACCATTTTCAGGGTTACGCTGAAAAGTGCGGTCGTTGAAGCACCGATCGTGAAGATGGGGATGCTGCATAAGAACCACAGAAAATTAAGAAGCGCAGAATTGGCGATCATTGTGACAAACTGCAGAACCTTGCTTTCGGGATTCAGGATATTGTTCATAGGGAAGACCTCCGTAACATTACTGTGAATGAAACATTATCGGTAAAATACAATTAATGAAACATTATCGATAAAAAATGTAATTAATGAAAAAGTACCAGTAGAAAGTGCAAGTAATGAAAAATACCAGTAAAAAATGCGGTTAACGAAACAGTGTCAGTAAAAGGATTTGGATAATAGTTTGACATTTGTAATGTAACTTCCTTTGCTTCCATATTATGCATTTGCACTATAAATGTCAACATAAATATCATGTAAGTGCCATGCGCTAATGCGAAAATCGTGAAAATGCACTATTTTCCCCTAGAAAATCTATTTAAATGCTACAAATGTAAAATACAATGTTGACATTTGACAACAAAAAGAGCACAATATGCTTAACACAGAAAGCAAATGCACTAACCGCGGAAGTGCAAATGCAAAACACAACAGATACCATGGGAGAGGATGAAAAGGAGGGTCATATGAGAACTGAACCCGAAGCTGCAGCCTTAAACAGCAAGAATAAAAAGCCTGCAGCCGGTATGTTTCTTTATTTTAAGCAGCACTGGCAGCTGTATGTTATCTTTCTCTTACCTGCATTTGTCTTGACATTCATTTTTAAGTACATCCCGATGAGCGGAATCATGATTGCTTTTGAGAAGTACAACCCGATCAAAGGTGTGTTTCATTCTCCGTTTGTAGGATTCGAGTATTTCCAGAGGTTTCTGGCTTCGCCGGACTTTCTTTCATACCTCGGAAATACGCTGAAGCTTTCGGTTTACGGTCTTCTGTGGGGATTTCCGGTTCCTATTATTCTCGCTTTCCTTTTAAACCGAATTGTGAACGCGGCGCGAAAGCGGAATATGCAGCTGGTTCTGTATCTTCCGAACTTTATTTCCGTCATCGTCCTCTGCGGCATGGTGAGAATCCTTCTGTCGGTTACCGGACCTCTGAATTTACTGTTGGGAACGCATCTCAACTTTATGACGATGCCGTCCGCATTCCGGACAATCTATATTGCATCGGGCATCTGGCAGGGCGCAGGCTGGGCATCGATCATGTACACGGCGGCTCTGGCGAATGCAAGCAAGGATTTAAAGGAAGCGGCTCAGCTTGACGGAGCAAATATTCTTCAGCAGATCCGTTACGTCGAATGGCCGGCCATTAAGGACGTTGTGGTGATCCAGTTTATCTTATCGGCCGGCAATATCATGAGCATCGGGTTTGAAAAAGCCTATGCCCTGCAGACTGATATGAACCTCAAGACGGCAGAAATTATATCCACCTATGTTTATAAAAAAGGTCTTTTGGACGGCAACTACGGTTTTTCTACAGCGGTCGGTCTTTTCAATACGGTTATCAATCTCGTTCTTCTGATCTGCGTCAATATGATCGTGAAGAAGATGAACGACGGCAAGGGTCTGTGATGGAGGGGGACGGAAAATGAAAGCAAAAGCAGCAGTACAGCCGAAAAAGTCCTTCTTTGCCGCTTACAAGGGCATGGATCGTATCATACTTTTAATCGGATATATCTGTCTTGGATTATTCGCGCTGATTATTATCATACCTATGCTGTACATCGTCATCGCTTCCTTCATGGATCCGGTTACCCTGCAGAACAGCGGAATTACGTTTGATTTCAGCAAATGGACCCTGACGGCCTATCAGCGCGTACTTTCCAACAAGCAGATCTGGACGGGTTTTGGAAACGCGGTTCTTTACTCGGTGCTTTATACGGTTATTTCCGTAGGCATAACGCTTCTTGCGGCCTATCCGATGTCCAGGAAAGACCTGAAAGGACGGGGGTTCTTCAATGTATTTTTTATGATTACCATGTTTTTCGGAGGCGGCCTGATTCCTACTTACCTTCTGATCAGCAATATGGGGATGCTTGACAGTATGTGGGCGGTTATTCTTCCCGGCGCGTTCAGCGTATGGAATATGATTATTGCCCGGACCTACTATCAGGGGATACCTGCGGAACTTAAGGAAGCAGCTTCCATTGACGGGGCAAATGAAATTATTTTTTACTTTAAGATTATGCTTCCGGTCTGCGCCCCGATTATTGCGGTTCTTAGCATGTGGCAGTTTGTAGGAATGTGGAACAGTTACTTTGACGCGATGATTTACCTTAATTCGGAATCCAAACAGCCGCTGCAGCTCGTCCTTCGGGCAATCCTGATCCAGAGCCAGCCGCAGCCGGGGATGATTTCCGATATGCAGAGTACAGCGGCACGGGCACAGCTCGGCGAGCTTCTGAAATATGCAACCATTATTATTTCCAGTATCCCGCTGCTTGTTATGTATCCGTTCTTCCAAAAGTACTTTGACGCAGGCATCATGGTAGGCTCGGTGAAAGGCTGAAAGCAGCCCGAAAAAAACAGGCTGCGGGGATCGCGAAGCGATGAAGCAGCCTGCGGCATCACCAGGTGTCAAAAGGTACTTTTGGCACCTGGATCAGAAGTCAGTATGGTACAAAAAGTTTCTGGCAGGTTAATTAATGTAAAATCAGAGGAGGAAATGAAAATGAAGAACAAATGGTTTAAGGTTATTGCAGCTTCTCTTGCCGCCTGCATGACGATTTCGCTTGCAGCCTGCGGCAGCAGCGGACAGTCGGCTTCAACGGCAGCTTCGACGGCACAAACAGCTTCGACAGAATCAGCAGCTTCGGATGCAGCGGCGTCTTCGGGAACCGTTTCGGGAGCGGGTACGGAAAGCGGATCATCGGATCTTCTTCCCGACGCAGACGGCAATACAACGGCAGGCGATTATACCTTCCCGCTCAGCAAAACGGAAACAATTAAAGGACTTACGCAATATCCGGCCAGTACGGAAGCGGATCCCAATAAACGTACGATTTTTAAGCGTCTTGAAGCAAAGACGAATGTCCATGTGGAATGGGATGCAATACAGTCCGATCAGTGGAAGGATAAGATTTCCACAATTATGGCGGATTACAATAACATTCCGGAATTTATCTTTACTGCCGGGTTTTCAAATTCAGATCTTTTGAAATACGGGGATCAGGGGGTCATCCTGAATCTGGAAGACTACATCGAGAAGGATATGCCCAATTTATCAGCGATCTTAAAAAAATATCCGGAGTATAAGGCAATGTGCACGGATACGAACGGCCATATCTGGGGACTTCCGTGGATTGAGCAGCTGGGTTCCGAAAAGACGGCCATCCAGACGGTAGGTGACATGGGCTTCATTAATAAGAAGTGGCTTGATGCGCTTTCTCTTCCGGTTCCGACAACAACGGATGAACTTGAAAGCGACCTTATAGCTTTCCGTGACAATGCTGCTAAGCTTCAGTCACAGTTCGGTATTGACGGTTCTGTTATTCCGATGTCTTTCATCATCAATGACGGAGATCAGGATCCGGCCTTCCTTATTAATGGTTTCGGAGAAGGTTACGGAGACCCGGACCGCGGCGCACATATTGCGGTAACCGATGATAAGAAGGTTATCTGCTCTGCCGTACAGGACGGATATAAAAAAGGTCTGACCTGGCTGAATAAACTGAATACTGAGAACCTGATTGATCCGGAAGCATTTACACAGGACTGGTCTACCTATGTTTCGAAAGGAAAATCACACCGTTACGGCGTTCTCTTCTCATGGGATGTGGCAAATATTGACAACCTGGAAGATTACGTGCCTCTGAATGCCCTGAAAGCAGATACGACGAATATTACCCCGCAGACCGGCTCCTTTACTTCCGGTTTCGACCGCGGCCGCTGTGTCATTACGGCAAAGGCTGCAAATCCGGATCTTATCTGTGCATGGCTGGATCAGATGTACGATCCTTACCAGTCGCCGCAGGATAACTGGGGAACATATGGTGAGTCCGATGGTTTTGATATCTTTGAGCTTTCGACAAACAGTGAAGGGCAGCCGATGCTGAAACATGCGGATCTTGGTGACAAATCTCCGGTTGAAGTCCGTGAAGCGGAATCGGTCAATGGCCCTCTGGCTGTTCTTGATGAGTACTATAACAAATATGTTACCTGCCCGGATGATGCACAGTACCGCCTTGACTGGATCAAACAATACTATACGCCGAATATGAACCTGAAGTACTGCTATCCGAACGTATTTATGAGTACGGAAGATACTGAAAAGTTATCGAACCTTCAGGCGGATATTAAGACCTGCATCAATACTGCTAAGTCCGATTTTGTTATGAATGGATTGACAGACGACAGCTGGAATGAGTATCTGAAGGAACTTGACGGATACGGTATTAATGACTATGTGGCGCTTTATCAGAAATATCTCGACAGCTACTTCGCGTCTGTTTCAGATACAACCTCAGGATCTTAAATTAAGGAGAAAGCCATGACCAGCCCGGAACTTGAGAAAGCAAGAACTTATGAGGAAACTGAAGAAAAGAAAATCGCATCCGATGCACGTCCTGCTTATCATCTTACGCCCCGGGCCGGATGGATGAACGATCCGAATGGATTTACATTTTACAAAGGCCAATGGCATCTTTTTTACCAGTATTATCCTTACCAGTGCGTATGGGGGCCGATGCACTGGGGACATGCGGTAAGCCGGGATCTGCTTCACTGGGAGTATCGTCCGGCGGCCCTTGCACCGGACGAAGGGTACGACCGGGCGGGATGTTTTTCCGGGAGCGCAGCCGTGCTCCCGGACGGACGCCTGATGCTGATGTATACCGGCGTTCATAAAGAAGAACTGCCTGACGGAGAATCGGCCGATATCCAGACGCAGTGCCTGGCCTTAGGCGACGGTACGGAATTTGAAAAATATGAGGGAAACCCTGTGCTTGATGCATCGGTTCTCCCTAAGGGCAGCAGCCGTAAAGATTTTCGCGATCCGAAGATCTGGCAGGAAAAAGACGGCACGTATTTCTGCGTCATCGGAAACCGGCCGGCGGACGGCAGCGGACAGATCCTTTTATTTAACAGCCCGGACGGGATCGGATGGAATTTTAAGTCGGTTCTGGCAGAGAATAAAAACCGTTTCGGCAAGATGTGGGAATGCCCTGATTTTTTTGAACTGGACGGAAAATGGGTGCTTCTGACAAGCCCGCAGGATATGCTGACCGACGGAAAAGGGTATCACAACGGCAACGGAACACTCTGCCTGATCGGAAATTATGACGCAGAAGAAGGCCATTTTTCAGAAGAGATGAATCAGCCGATTGACTTCGGACTTGATTTCTACGCGACGCAGACACATGTCGCGCCGGACGGACGGAGAATTATGATCGGATGGATGCAGAACTGGGATTCCGTATCCCTCCGGATGGAGGATGCCGGATGGTTCGGGCAGATGAGTCTTCCGAGAGAGCTTTCCGTGAAGGACGGCCGGCTGATCCAGCAGCCGATCCGCGAAATCAATGCCCTTCGGACAAATGAAGTGATTTATGAGAATGAAGTTATCACAGGCGTGAAATCATTCCCGAAGGTCAGCGGGCGCAAAGCGGATATCGAGCTTACGATAGATTTTAAGGCAGAAAGAAAGCAGGTTTTAGACGAAGAGGCTGCACAGGCAGTGTCAGGGGGAAAAGAAGCAGATCCGGCATCGGGGGAAAAAACGGTGCAGACAGTAACAGGCGGAGATGCTCAGGCGACATCCGGAAATGACGGCGGATATTCGTGCCGGTGGTTTGAGTTCCGGTTTGCCGGAGATGATCAGTATTATTCCACAATCAGCTATAAGACGGAGGATTCCATGCTTCGGATCGACCGGACATTTTCCGGAAGCAGACGGGATGTGATCCATCACCGCAAATGCAGAACAGAGCTTAGGGACGGAATTTTGAAACTGCGGATTATCCTGGATCTCTACAGCGTGGAAGTGTTTGTCAATGACGGAAGCCCGGCCGTAAGCGCAGTCCTTTATACGGATCCTTCGGCGGATCGGATTTCTTTTACCGCTGACGGAACCGCGGCGGTCAGCATACGGAAGTATGACTTGACTGCGAAGATATAGTCTGTAATCAGGAAAATTTTGGATCTTGATGTTTGCTTCATAAAATAAAGAAATTACGCAAAGCCGCCTCTTTTATCAGGCGGCTTTTTGGGTATGACTGGCATAAATCGGGGTTTAGGGAAAAGGTTCCGAAAAAATGCAGCTTGCGGATAAAACGAATGGATTTCACTTTCATACTTTGGTCACAGCTATTTCACAAAAAAAGCCTATCCTTGTTTCAATGCCGTAAGTCCCGGTGAGAGCCGGGCAGTCTTTTGGAAAAGGAGAAGCCTATACATGAGTAAGAAGGAAAAAGAAATTTCACTTGAAGCCACGCCGGAAAATCTTCGCAAAGAGATTCGTCTGTATCACCGTGATCAGGTTTTAATGCTGCTGAAGCAGAATGTTTTAGGACAGATTTCTGAAAATGAAAAGCCTGGAATCTGCCGTTCGATCGTTTCTCTGCGCAATCTTCCGATGATGGATTACGTTGTAAAAGATGTCGGCCATCTCAAGGCAGCAGACCTGAAACTTGATTTCGAAGTGGCACAGAACCGTGTATTCATTGCGGAACTTTTAAAAAAATACAGGAAATCCCTGGATTTTTCAACGAAGGAAGATTGTGCGGAGCTTTTTGAACTGGCCTGTGAAATTGATGATGACGACACGGTAAAATATATGATCCGTCAGAACATCAATGTCCCTGATTATAAAGCCGTCTCCTGTATGGCGACGGATGCTTTCCGCTCTGTTTCTTCTGCCTGTAAGGCAAAGCTGTCGGAAAAAGA
>DCDB01000213.1 GCA_002316215.1 Lachnospiraceae bacterium UBA1066
CTTTCAATATCTCCGGCATCTGCCTTCTTACGATTTTCAAAATGAAGATTAAAGGCTCCGGCTTCCGCCCGGGTCCGGATGATGACGGGAGAAGCTTTATCGGCATACTTCAGGATATTGGAATTGATATTATTCATGATCCGGTTGATATAATCGGAAGAGACCGAGATTTTTGAGGAAGACCATTCGATTTCGGATGCCGTCTGGAAACCCTGGCTTTCAAGAAAAATGATGACGTCCGAAAGAGAATCTTCAAGGACATATTTAGGCTTGCATGGAGATTCGAGTTTTACATCTTTGTCTCCTGTGATCAGGAACCGCTCAAAGAGGTCGTCCGACATGGTTTTTACTTCGCGCGCTTTTTCGGAAGCCTTGTTCAGATACTGCATCATCGAGGCTTCGTCTTTATATTTTTTCTTCTCGAGAAGTTCGAGGTAGAGCAGAAGAGCCGTGAGGGGAGTCCTGAGGTCATGGGACAGTTCGGTGACAAGATCCGTATTTGCCTGAGAAAGTTCCTGTACCATCTTAAAATTGTTATCCAGAGTACTTCTCATTTCGTTCAGACCGATGGCCAGAGATGCAAGCTCGTCCTTCCCTTTGACAGTTACGGCATGACAGAGACCGCCCGTTTCAAGAACTTTGACTTCACGTTCCAGCTGCTTAATGTAATTGATTTTCTTCTGTATGAGGAGAAGAAAGAGAAGAATGGCAAGTACGGCTGCAAGGCAGATACTGATTACGGTGACGTAAACGATATAATGATAGTCATAAAAGCCGATGACGTAAACATTGGCCGGGCCGTCGCTGAATTGGATGCTGTAAAGATGGGCGCTGCCGTAATATGCCGGGTTATCTTCATCGTTCTGGTCATTTGCCGAATAGGCCGAGTCGTAGAGCAGGAGATTATTCCTGAACACCGAAATATAGACGACTTCCTGCTGCTCGACCCAGGTGTCGAGCATAGCATCGTCTTCTGCGGAAACACTGTAGTTTGAAACAAAACGCTGCAGGCTGTCTGCGCTGCCCTGTTCTTCTCTTTCCATATATCCGGAGGTCTTAAGATAATTGTTTACGATGACGCGGCCGAGAAACTGAAGGCCGAAATATCCCAGGACGCCGGATGCCAGGGAAAGAAGGAGAAGCAGGAAGATTCCCATGCTGAGACTGTGAAAACCTTTATTCAAAACGGTACCCCTTTCCCCAAACGGTTTTGATGTGCGCCGGATTCTGGGGATCCTTTTCTATTTTGACGCGAAGATTCCGGATGTGGACCATGACGGTTCCTGTACTGGTATAGAAAAACGGCTCGTTCCAGATTTCCTCGAAGATGTTCTGGGCAGAAAAAATACGATGCGGATTTTTCATAAGAAGAAGCAGGATGTTGTAGTCAATGTCCGAAAGTGCAAGCTCTCTGCCGTCGGCGGAAACTTCGTTATAATTTTCATTTATCCGGATGCCTCCGGATTCTATGCAGGAGGAAGTACCCTCCGAAGGAGAGACTTCTTCTTTTCCTCTGTAGGTCTGGTAGCGCCGGATCAGGGCCTTGACTCTGCCAAGAAGTTCGGAGTAGGAAAAAGGTTTGGCCAGGTAATCGTCACCGCCGGCCATAAGGCCGATCAGCTTGTCGGATTCCTGAGATTTTGCCGTCAGAAAAAGCACAGGGACATTTGAAGTCTTGCGTATTTCTTCGCAGGTCTTAAGACCGGACATCCCGGGCATCATGACATCCAGTATCACGAGATCTGTTTCGGGGGTAAGAAGCGCAAGGCCCGTACGGCCGCGTTCTGCTTCCTGGACAGAATAATCTTCACTTTCCAGAAGGATCCGTACGCCCTCGCGGATATCGGCATCATCTTCAATTATTAATATATTAGCGGCACTCATATGGGTTTCCTTTCTTATTAGTCAGGCAAATAAAAAATACCCCGCACAGGCAGGAATGTCAAGAAGATAAAAAAGCGGGCCGTAAACGCGACTTAAAGTGCGTTATGGCCCGCTTTCTTTTATCTAAAAACGATCAAATAATGTCAGCAGCCTTCCGCTGCAGCGGCATTTTACTTAGAAGCCGTTGAGGCAGCTTTAGAAGCTGTAGATGCTGTTGAAGCAGTCTTGGAGGCTGTTGAAGAAGCCTTGGAAGCTGTAGAAGCAGTTGATGTTGAAGCAGCTTTGGAAGCCGTCGATGTCGTAGCAGCTTTGGAAGCAGTTGAAGTTGTGGAAGCTTTGGAAGCTGTAGAAGCTGTTGAAGTCGTTGCAGCCTTAGAAGTTGTGGAAGTGCTTCCTGTGGTTGAAGTTCCGCAAGCAGCTATAGAAGCAGCCATCATTCCTGCAAGTGCAAATACAACAACTTTCTTACCAAAATTTTTCATCATAATAATTATATTCTCCTTTCGAAAACCGATATGTTTTCGTTTCCTTTGACATTATCAAGAATAACACGGAAACCTAAATGAAACCTTAATAAGTCCTTAAGAATTCTAAAGGCACGAAAGGACTTAAGGTTTTCCCGAAGCCGGTTGGTTTTTGACTTTTAGGGCGGGCATCCTGAATTGCTGATGTCCAAGAAGCCTGATGCGTGGTAAAATAAGAAGGATAGTATGATGCAGGCGTCGGAAAGCAAACGCGAAGCTACGGAGCAATCTGAAGCATCATAGTGTGATTTTAATTCAGGCGCAGGCTTTGCTACGGAGGATTCCCGAAATGAAGTATGAAGAAATATCGAAAACGACTTTGCGGAGAATGCCGGTTTATCTCCATTATCTTAATTCTGTTAAGAATGAGAGGACGAATATATCGGCATCGGCTATTGCCGGAAAGTTCGGGCTGAATGACGTGCAGGTACGTAAAGATCTGGCGGCAGTCAGCGGCAGCGGCCGTCCGAAGACCGGATATGATATAAACGAATTGATTTCGCAGATCGAGGAATGCCTGGGCTGCAGAGACCGTACGAATGCGGTTATTGTTGGGGCCGGCAATCTTGGGAAAGCCCTCCTTTCTTTTGCCGGCTTTATGGATTACGGTCTCGATATTGTTGCGGCCTTTGATACGGATCCTTCCTTAGCCGGTACCGTATTTAACGGCAAGCCGATTTATTCCATGGAAGAGGTTGAAGGCTTCTGCAGGGCACAGGACGTGAAGCTCGGGATTATCACAACGCCTGTTGGCGCAGCCCAGAAAACGTGTGACCGTCTGACGGCCTGCGGCATCAAGGCGATCTGGAACTTCTCGCAGACGATTCTCCGTTCGCCGGAGGACGTGCTTGTTGAAAATGAAAACCTGGCATCTTCGCTGGCAATTCTTTCAAAACACCTGCGTGAGTGAAACGGAGAACGGATAAATGAATTTACTTCATTTGAAATATGCAGTTGTAATCGCGGAAACAAATTCCATGACCCGCGCTGCGGACAAGCTATACACGGCACAGCCGAATTTAAGCCGAGCCATACGGGAACTTGAAGGCACGCTTGGCATTACGATCTTTAAACGCACGTCCAAGGGAATATATCCGACCCCGGAGGGTGAAGAATTTCTCGGCTATGCGCGTAAAATCCTGAATCAGGTGGATGAAATCGAAGAGATGTATAAGGGCAGCGGAAAGCGGAGCCGGAAGTTCTCGATATCCGTTCCCCGTGCGAGTTATATTGCCTGCGCTTTTACTGATTTTGTTAAGATGATGGATGTTTCCGAGAGCGCGGAATATTTTTATAAGGAGACGAATGCGCTCCGGGCCGTTAATAATGTAACGGGAGAAGACTACCGCCTTGGAATTATCCGGTACCAGGAGTCCTTTGACCGGAATTTCAAGGATATGCTGTCCGAAAAATCTCTGCACGGTGAAATGGTTTTTGAATTCCGGTATCGTCTTCTTATGTCCGCAGCCCATCCTCTCGCGCAAAAGCAGATTATCTGTCTCAGTGATCTTAAGCCATACGTGGAAATAGCCCATGCCGATCCTTATATCCCGTCGCTTTCGCTCAGCGCTGCCCGAAAGAATGAAATTGCGGATGATACCGATAAAATAATTTTTGTTTTTGAACGTGCCAGCCAGATGGATATCCTTTCAGAATCCTCAAATACCTTCATGTGGGTCTCTCCCGTACCCGGCCGCCTGCTTGAAAAATATAATCTTGTGGAAAGAGAATGCGATGATTTCAGCCGTGTCTACAAAGATGTGCTGATCTACAGAGAAGGCTACAGGCTGACGGAAACGGATCAGATGTTTATTGATAAGCTGATGGAAGTGAAACGAGGACTGAATAAATAGTACATTTAATATAGATATAATCATATCGATAAAGATATACCGATATACTCCTTTGGTATTTCATTTTTTGCTCTCCAGATGTTATAACGTTACCGATGCAGGGAATTAAAAAAACGGAGGAGAGCATATGAACGAAAGCGGTTATCCTTTTGTGGACAGCGTCGAGAAACTTGAAGAAAGACTGGGCGGAGTCCGCAAAGCTCAAAAGATCTACGCAGGCTTTACGCAGGAACAGGTGGACAGGATTTTCCTTGCGGCGGCATCGGCCGTTAATAAAGCAAGGGTATCTCTTGCAAAGCTGGCTGTTGAAGAAACAGGTATGGGCGTTGCGGAAGATAAAGTTATTAAAAATAACTATGCTGCGGAATATATCTATAATAAATATAAGAATACAAAGACCTGCGGCGTTATTGAAAAAGACGAAGTTTTCGGGGTAAGAAAAGTAGCGGAGCCGATTGGTGTTATTGCGGCTGTTATACCGACGACTAACCCGACTTCTACGGCGATTTTTAAGACTCTGCTCGCGCTTAAGACACGGAACGGCATCATCATCAGCCCCCATCCGAGAGCGAAGAAGTGCACCATTGAAGCCGCAAGGATTGTTCTTGAGGCAGCTGTAAAAGCAGGTGCGCCTGATAATATCATCGCCTGGGTCGATCAGCCTTCTCTTGATATGACGAACCTTGTCATGAAAGAAGCCGATATAATTCTGGCAACCGGCGGGCCGGGAATGGTGAAAGCTGCGTATTCTTCAGGAAAGCCGGCACTCGGTGTCGGCGCAGGAAATACACCGGCCATCATTGATGATTCGGCTGACATTGTTCTTGCAGTGAATTCCATTATTCATTCTAAGACATTTGATAACGGCATGATCTGTGCATCAGAACAGTCCGTTATTGTTCTTGATAAGGTTTATGAAGCAGTTAAGCATGAGTTCGCAGCACGCGGATGCTATTTCCTGGATCCGGAAGAAACGGAGAAAGTCCGTAAGACAATCCTGATTAACGGCGCACTCAACGCGAAGATTGTCGGGCAGAGCGCCTTCAGGATTGCCCGGCTGGCGGATGTCACAGTTCCTGTAAGAACCAAAATCCTGATCGGGGAAGTGACGAGTGTTGATTTCCAGGAGGAATTCGCTCATGAAAAATTGTCTCCTGTTCTTGCCATGTACCGTGCAAAGGATATCAGAGACGCCTTTGAAAAGGCGGAGCATCTGATTGCCGACGGAGGCTACGGGCATACTTCTTCAATTTATCTTAATGCAGATAAGGGTCAGGAAAAGCTTGCGGAGTTCCAGGAACGTATGAAAACCTGCAGAATCCTGGTAAACACACCTTCTTCTCAGGGCGGCATCGGTGATCTCTATAATTTCAAGCTGGCGCCGTCGCTTACGCTTGGCTGCGGATCATGGGGAGGAAATTCAATTTCCCATAATGTAACCGCGATGGATCTTCTGAACATTAAAACGGTCGCAGAGAGGAGAGAAAATATGCTGTGGGTCCGCATTCCGGAAAAAGTCTACATTAAGAAAGGCTGCCTGCCGGTAGCTCTGGATGAACTTGGTACGGTCATGCATAAGAAGAAAGCTTTTATAGTAACGGATCATTTCCTCTATGCAAACGGTTATACGAAACCTATTGAAGAAAAACTGGATGAAATGGGAATCATGCACACAACCTTCTCAGATGTTGCACCGGATCCGACTCTCGGCTGCGCCAAAGAAGGAGCGGCTCTCATGGATACTTTCAAACCGGATGTTATTATCGCCGTTGGCGGAGGCTCCGCAATGGATGCCGGCAAAATTATGTGGGTGCTTTACGAACATCCGGAAGCGGACTTCATGGATATGGCAATGCGTTTTATGGATATACGGAAACGCATCTATACTTTCCCGAAAATGGGAGAGAAGGCATATTTTATCGCGGTACCGACTTCAGCCGGGACCGGCTCGGAAGTGACGCCGTTTGCCGTTATCACAGATGAATCCACAGGCGTGAAATATCCGCTTGCCGATTATGAACTGATGCCGAAAATGGCAATTGTCGATGCCGATATGATGATGAATGCCCCGAAAGGACTGACTTCGGCTTCCGGAATTGATGCAGTTTCCCATAACCTGGAAGCCTTTGCCTCTGTTATGGCCACAGATTACACTGACGGCCTGGCGCTTCGCAGCCTGAAAATGATATTCGAATACCTGCCGCGTGCCTACGACAGTGCGGTTACAGGTGTTCCGGATGCAGAAGCCAGAGAAAAAATGGCTAACGCGGCGACGATGGCGGGCATGGCATTTGCCAATGCGTTCCTGGGCGTCATGCACTCAATGGCGCATAAACTCGGAGCCTTCCACCATATTCCTCACGGAATTGCGAATGCCCTGATGATGGACGAGGTGATACGTTTCAACGCCGCACCTGTTCCGACAAAGATGGGAACATTTCCGCAGTACGATCATCCCAAGACCATGGAGCGCTATGCTGAAATTGCCGAATATCTCGGAGTAAAAGGCGATACGGATGAAGAAAAAGTCGAAGGCCTGATCGCCAGGATCGATGCATTGAAAGAGCGCATCGGGATCAAGCCAACCATTCGTGATTATGCACCGGATGAGGCGGATTTCCTGGCACGGCTGGATGCTATGACAGAACAGGCCTTTGATGATCAGTGCACAGGCGCAAATCCCCGTTATCCGCTGATGAGCGAAATTAAGCAGATGTATCTGAATGCTTATTATGGCAAACACTTTGAAGAAAAGCCGGCGCCGGACGTTGAGATGATGCTGAAAAATGAAAAAACGGCCGAAGTTTCTCCGAAGAAGGAAGAGTCGGGGAAGAATGAAGCCGGAAGAGCAGAGGCAGAAACCGGCGAAAACAGCAAAACAGATGAAAAGGCGGATGGGAGGACAGAAGGATGAGTATAGAAGCGGATAAGATTATCGCTGTCAGGACGGGCAAAACAATATATAAAGACGGAAACACGGTCCTTAAAGTTTTTGATTCCGACTATTCGAAATCCGATATCCTGAATGAAGCCCTTAATCAGGCCAGGATCGAGGAAACCGGACTGAATGTCCCTGGACTTCTTGAGGTCTTTATGGCAGACGGAAAGTGGGTACTGCGTTCGGAGTTCATTGAAGGAAAGACGATGCAGAGGCTGATGGATGAAAATCCGGAAAAGTACAGCCAGTATCTGGAGGAGTTCGTTGATATCCAAAAAGATATATTCTCTCATGAGGCACCTCTTTTAAACAAGCTGAAAGATAAAATGAACCGCAAAATCAGTATGAGCGGACTGGATGCGACTTTGCGCTATGACCTGCACACACGTCTGGACTCGCTTCCGACGCATAAAAAAATCTGTCATGGGGATTTTAATCCCTCCAATATCATCCTGAAACCGGACGGAACGTATTATGTTCTTGACTGGTCGCACGTGACGCAGGGCAATGCTTCGGCGGACGCCGCACGTACCTACCTGCTGTTCTGGCTGTCCGGCCGGATTGATCA
>DCDB01000264.1 GCA_002316215.1 Lachnospiraceae bacterium UBA1066
AAAGTTTCCTGCCTGCAGGAAACTTTTTTGATGCTGTTTCCGCCACGGAAATTCTATGGCGGCTTTACGAAAGAATCGGAAAGTTTCCGCCGCAGGAATTCCATGGCATCATAATCTCTTCGCCAGCGCTGGCATCGCAATCTCGCCGACAACTTTACATTATAAGCCTTTCGAAGACTTAAGGCCTGCTGTTTACTGCAGAATCAGCTGACTTGAATTGTCACGGTCTGTATCACGTTATGGCTTTCGTATATCCCCTCTTTTTTATGTCCTTCATAACGATGTAAAAGAGGCCGAGGGATTCAATTCCGGTCACGAACCAGGCGGCTGCATCGCAGCCTGCGGCGAGCGGATAGCTTTTGAATTTCATGGCAAAGACGGCAGTTATGAGGCGTGCTCCCAGTTCTGTGAATCCCAGAAGCATGGCAAGTCCGCCGTAGCCGCAGCCCTGGATGGTGTTCCGGTAGATGAAGATCATGCAGAGAGGAATGTAGAAAACGGCGCATTCGTATATGTAGGTTTTCGCCCAGGGCAGCAGGGATGCCATGTCAACGTCGGCTGAGAAGAAGAGCCGCATAAGATACTTGAGGCTCAGGCAGGCGATGATACCGGCAGCGACAGAGTAGATGAAAGAGATTTTCATGGCTGCATTCGTACCCTTACGGATGCGGGCAAGATCCATTTTCCCGTAATTCTGGCCGGAGTAGGCAGCCATGGTCTGGCCGATGGAAATCATGCCCTGCGTCAGGATATTCTGCACCTTGCAGGCGGCTGTAAATCCCGCTACAGCGGTTGAACCGAACATGTTGATAGCGGCCTGCATGATCATCGTACCGGAAGCTGTGATACCGAATTGAACGGCCATCGGCAGACCGATCTCAAGCTGATGCTTCGTATAGGCGCGATTTAAGCGCCAATGGTGCGCCTCCGGGCGCAGATTCGGCATCCTGCGGTAAATGTAAATCAGGCACAGGACAGCAGAGATAGCCTGTGAAAGGTCAGTGGCCCAGGCGGCTCCGGCGGTTCCCATTTTAAAATTTATGACAAAAACAAGATCCAGCACGATATTGAGCAGGGCGGAAAAGACAAGAAAGTATACAGGAACCCTGCTGTTGCCGACGGCGCGCATATAAGCGGAAAAAAGATTATAATAAATAGAAGCAGCTGTTCCGATGCAGATGACGGAAATATAGCTGTAGGCATCGTTATAGATATCGGATGGCGTATTCATCAGCGCAAGCAGCGGATGCATGACGAGGAGGCTGAGAACTGTCATGACGACTGCCATGACGGCGGACAGAAGGATGCCGTTGGAGACGGACTGCTTTGTCCCGTCGAAGTCGCCGGCACCATATTTCTGGCTTGTGAGGACGGTGAATCCGGTTGCCATGCCGGTGGAAATGCCGATGACAAGAAACATAATCGTTCCCGTTGAACCGACGGCGGCAAGGGCCTTGGAACCGACGAAATGGCCGACAATGATCGTATCCGCCATATTATAAAACTGCTGGAAAATATTGCCGATTAAAAGAGGCAGCATAAAATGCAGAATGAGCTTCAGCGGGCTGCCCTGTGTCATGTTTGTTTCCATTTATAAACCCTTTCTTAAAATGTATCCTGCTTTAAGCGGACAGACCGCATAAAAAGCGCGTACCGCCTATATTACCACATGGCGGATAAACCGCAAGGGGGATGTTAAAAAAAGTAAAAAAAACAGAGGTCCCGCCCTCTGTTTTGCCCCTTAAAAATTTTTATAAAAACCGCAGGTTTTTATGAAAGCGATTTAACAGTCCAGCAGCTTTCAACGTGGCTGTCCAGTGATCCGCCGGCGGTTTCCCTGACATCAAGATCCTTGACCTCAGGCATCTCCCATACCATTTTCTCGTCCATAGCAATAACTCCTTTCGAGAAACTATTATAGGATAACATAACATAGTATAAAATATCGATTAAGCTATGTCAATAAAATTCCCAAAAAAATGCCCATTCGTATAAGCCACAAAAAATGCCCATTCGTCAAGCGTCAGGGGGATGTAATCGCTGCACATGCAGAAGGCATTGATGATATGGCAGGGAATACTTCCTGTCGTCCAGCTCGTAAGCCTGCCCTCGCATCAAGTGAAGAAAGGAGGGATGGATCCTGTGAATCTTCCCGCCATTCCATTTTTCCGTCGGCAGCGTGTCGAGCATGTCGAAATTCTCATGGCTGCCGTCGATGATATGTCGAGACAGTAACAGAGGTATAACGAACGACCGCTGCTCACCCCATACGGGTTGCAGCGGCCGTTTCATTAAGCCCTGTTTACTGTTTACCAAATCCGTAAAAAATTCATTTTCGGAAAACAAGCAGCCAGTCAGCAATATCCATGATTTTTATCCCCTCGTATTGATATTCATCGTGGCGCGTGCGGGCAATTAACATTTTTGGATATGCATCCCTGATCTGGAGCAAGGGCGTCACTTCACGTTCAAAGGTTTTTTCGTCTTCAATATTATCCGAAACCTGAATATATATTTTTTCGCTGCGTTTAATGGCCACAAAATCAATTTCCTTTTTATACAGCACGCCGACATAGATCTCGTACCCTCTGCGCAGGAGCTCTACGGCCACGATGTTCTCAAGAGTCCTTCCGTAATCCAAGTTCCTTGTGCCGAGCTTCGCATAGCGGAAAGTGTGGTCACTCAAATAGTACTTATCGCTGCTCGCAAGATATTTTTTCCCTTTAATGTCATACCGGCGGACTTTGTAAAAAGCAAAGGCATTGCAAAGGTATTGCATATAGGCGCTGATGGTGACATGATTCGACTTTTCATTTTGGCGGCTCAGGGTATCGGCAATGTTCCGCGCAGATGTCAGGTTGGAAATGTTGTCCATGAGGAAATCCACAATCCGATCCATCAGCTGCATGTTCCTGATTTTATATTTTTTTCTAATATCCCTTACGATCAAGGTGTCAAACACCTCGGCAATATAGTCGAACTTGGCTTCCTGTTCTTTATATAAATAGGATCCTGCCATACCGCCTTCCAGGAGATACCGGTCAAAAGCAGAGTATTTATCAGGGTAGTCAAAGTATTGCTGATACTCGATGAACGAAAATGGATAGACCTTTATCTCAAAGGTTCTGCCTGTAAAAAGCGTGGCCAAATCCGAACTCAGGAGAAACGCATTGGAACCGGAGATATAGATGTCAAATTTTTCAGATGCGTGCAGCCCGTTGACTGCCTTTTCAAAATCAGTGCACATCTGAACCTCGTCGATCATGACGATGTTCTCTTTGCCGGCAACATAGTGAGAATTCACAAAATCATATAAGGACCGGTATTCGAGCAGCTTATCGTATTCCGGTAAATTGAAGTTGATATGGATGATATTGCTGTCGGGAACATTTTGCTCAATATACCCCTTGAAGGCTTCCAGCAATTTGGATTTTCCGCTGCGGCGTACACCGGTAATCACTTTAATATCGGGAGTTCCCATAACGCCAACGATCTTATCCAAATACTGATTTCGGTTTATAAGTTTCATACTATCACCTCTCATTTGAATCATACCATTCCTATTTACCAAAATCAATAATTATTAATTATTGGTAAACATAGCTCGTGCAGATTCACCACCGCGGAAGTCGAAAAAACGGCCGCTGCGCCCTATATGGGTACAGCGGCCGTTCTCAATGACAGAAACTGCATATAGCAAGCATAAAGAACCCGATAGAGGACATCAACGGGTGGGTGTATCACAGGATTCGTATGTGCATCTGGAAGCAGTGGAAGAAACCAGGAACCAAGTTTCGAAACCTGGTGAAAATGGGGATTTCGGAAAAGTACGCCTTCATGGCGGCAAACAGCAGAAAGACGTACTGGAGAACCTCTAATACGACAACTGTCAAAAGGACAATGAAAAAAGAAAGACTGATAAACTCGGGATTTTATGACTTAACCCCTGCCTATCAGTCTTTGCACGTCAACTGTTGAAAACGCCGTGTACCGAACGGTACGTACGGTGCTGTAAGAGGACGGGAGCTAATCACTCCCTCCTACCCGATCTATGGTATGTTACGGTTCAGGAGCACGGGCACCATGCTATATAATAATCTTCAACTTCAAAATGATCGCCCTTGGTTCCGCCTGCCGTCTCGGTTACATCCAATTCCGTCAGTTCGGGAGCTTCCCATACTGTTTTATTCTGCATTTTTATTATCCCCCTTCCAGATAACTTGCACAACCTGTATATCCACTCATTTTATTCCATTGCTTACTCAATGTCAAGGCGCAATATCCGGACTTTGCGGTTGAAGCAGTATCTGGATTTTATAACTGGCGGTCAGCTTTTCGCGAATGTAAGCCAGGACTCCGGGATCTTTTTCTTCTTCGATGTATTCTTTTATTTTGTCGAAATCGAGATACGGAGAGAAAAGCCCGCGATCCAGATGACTGAAGAGCCAGGGCAGAAGTTCACGGTCTACAGATGTTTCCTGTTCCATGAAAAGACGCATGCGCCCGATGTCCCGTTTCTCAGCATCCCCCTTTCCCGCGAAGCTTCTTAAACTTTCGGGAAGGAAATCTTTCATAGCCTTCTGGGGAAGGACACGCTGGGTTCCGTTTTCATAAAAAAGATGAGCCGGAATTGTCAGGGCGAAATCGACCAGGCGCGGATCAAGAAGCGGGAAGAGGTACGTTACGCCTGCGTCTGCACCGATTGATGCGGTAAGGAGCGGACGGGTTTCGAGATTCCCGGTCATAAAGACAAGTTCGGGTTGGGATCCGAAGTAGAGAGGATCTCTTGTAAAGTTCTTTTCCATGCGTTCGGAAAATTGCGGATGAAACAGCCGGATGGTCAGATTTTGGCTTTTCAAGGGATCCCAGGGACGCTTTGAATTGGAAATCGCTTTTAGGGAGCGCCGGATGAAGCCCAGAAAATGCCGCAAAGATCCATTGGAATAAAGAGATGCTTCCTTTAAAAAGGCAGCGGGCTCATGAGCCTGCAGGAGATGGTAAGGGCCGAAGCGCATACTTATGCCTTCATCGCCTCCCCAGCCTGAGAAGGCCGCGACATCGCCATTCATACGGAAAGAGTGTATCCCTTCGCGTATGATATAAGTGTCATATTCGCAGATTTGCGGTTCTTTCAGTGCTCCCAGGATTTTTTCGAGCTTCTTTGTTTCACGGGAATTTTGGTAAATGCATTTATTTCCATAAAGGCGGCAGAATTCCTCAATAACAGTGCGCTCATCCATGAGGCCGCTTTCGGAATCGTCCTCGATCAGAGGATAGTCCGAAAGAGACGGTGACCATGAAACCAGAAGCGGAAGAGCCTTGCCATCCTTTTTGGCCATAGTATTCAGTGCCCCGCAGACCATACCGGAGTCGATGCCTCCGGAAAATTCAGCGCCGAACGGGAGTCCGCCTAAGGCTGCTCTGCGGATGCGGATGGAGTCCAGAATGAGATTTCGGGCCATTTCAATATATGCATTGTCCGAAGGCTGCTTTTTGACATGCTGTTTTCCGGGAATCCAGAAGCGGTTTGTCACCCAGGAGGAAGCGCTGCTGTCCCGGATCATGATGCTTCCGTGAGTCACTTTCTTTACATTTTCAAATAGCGTCTGCGTCTCGGAAGCATTTTTCCCGCTTGTAAGAAAGGCGTAAAATGAAGACTCGTCAATTCCGCCGTGGGCACAGGGCAGACGGAAAAAGGGACGGTAATCTGTTGCGGCAGTTTCAAAACCGTCTCCCTGCATAAGATAAAGGGGGCGGATGCCGAGATGGTCGCGAAGAAGGGTAAGCCCTCCTGTTTTTAAATCTGCACAGATGGCAGCAAAGTCTCCGTCGATGCGCAGAAGGCCGGCCGTGCCTTCATCTTCATAAACACGGATCAGAAGCTGGCCGTCGCTTAACGCAGCCATGTCGTCATAGGTGAAATCGTATCGATTGTAGATCATGGCATCCGCTGCTGCTGCGTATTTTGCGGTACGGATGATGGGAGAACCGGCCGGAACACCTTCGTGGAGATGGGAAAGCCGGCAGCCAAGAAGTATACGGAACCCGTCCGGTGTGTCCGGGACAGGACTCAAGCGGCCGTCCGGTGTGTCC
>DCDB01000370.1 GCA_002316215.1 Lachnospiraceae bacterium UBA1066
CATTACCCATGTTGAGAATTTCTGCCAATTCTTCATAGAATATCTCTTTGTTTTTGGGCCTGACGAAATCATGGCGTCTTCTTTCTTCTAAGATATCGTGTGGCGCACAAATATAATCAATTAAATCAGATAACATACCTGATGAATAGTTTTCTTTTCCTTCTTCTATGGAATCTTTTACCATCTTCAGATCGTCTGAAAAGAAATCATGGCTCAATCCCATATAGTTATCATCGTCGTATTTATCCTTGGATCTTGAATCCTTAAACAGCTGATATTTTAGGCCATTTTTCTCCTCAATCGTGTTTTTAGAGAAAAATTTACCATACATTTTTAAGAGTTCAGCGTATATGCTCGTTATCTTTGAAACCTCAATGGCATCATCAGCAAAAGCGGGTATACCTTCCGCATTGAACTTAATATTTGTGTTCTCTGTACTGTTCTGCTTATTGGAATCATCTGATTCAAAAAATTTCTTTTCCATTTCTCCGACAGCATCAGAGTATGCTTTACTAGATAATAAAGTGGAAAGTTTTCTATTTTGCTTTCCTTCTACCTGGGATATTGCCCAGATTACAGTGGAAAGGGAAAGAGAATGCTCTACATAAACGCCATTTGCAGTACATTGGAAACTAAGAATCGGGATATACTCTGAGTTTTTTTCTGCCTGCTCTAACTCCACGCCAAGTTCCTTAGCAAGTTTTTCTATACAGTCCTGTCTGTGTATTCTACCAATATAAAAAGTCAGATTCCCCCAAATTGTCATTCCACATTCTTGGGCCTGATTCACGATCTGCGAATATATTCCAGATTCGTTATTAACAAGCTCAAAAACAGAAATTTGCTTACGTTTATTTTTTGTTGACTGATCCGCCTTTTTGAACTGTTTAAATTCACGGACAAGTTTGGCTTCATCTGTACATGCATTGTAAGAGTCCTGTCCCAGGAACTCAATTGCAAACCAATAATCCAACACCTGCCTTGCGATCTGCTTATTTGCCATAATGTACCTTCTCCCCCTTACTAACTATTCTTTTTCACCTAAATCTATCCTGCTTCCATCACTAAACACGAAAGATTCCTCATATGTCACATCAACAGCTTTAGCTATTCCGATCATTTCTTCGGCAGTTAACGTATCCCTTATTATTTTTTTATTAAAATTCTGCGGGCTCTGTCCTACTCGTCTTGCAAGCTCAGAAATACTAATACCTGTTTTCAAACAGAGCTCTCTTACCATATCCGATGATTTCATTCATATTCTCCTTTCGAGCTCTTGCATAGCGCTTTTTATTATAAACCAAATATTTGATGCTTGCAATGCTTGTGTAAACAAAAACGGCCACTCCGATTTGGAAGTAACCGTCGCTGTCGTTACTGATTCAGACGTCTATTTCTACCTTCGTCCCAGATTTGAGCTCAATCTCCAAGCTATGCCTGTGTAGGGTAATGGTTTTGATCAGCTTCCGTACCAGGGAGTGTACGGTACTCGCCAAAGCTGCCTCGGAAGCCGGAATCGACACTTACCACGGCACAGTCAAATGCATGATGGAAAATAGGCACTATCTTGGCGATAATTTCTACCTGGCGATTATTGACAAGGAAATCTTCGAAAGTGCTGCAGCTAAGCGTATCAAACGCGCGGACAAGTTTAGCGGGCTGAATTATAAGAGAGTAATTAAACCATCTGTCGTCCCGACGCACTTTCACCTTTCTGCCGCTATTCAACATTATGATGATCCAAGACTACAGGAAAAATACCTCTACAGCCTCATTGAAAGCGAGGCGGTTTGATGGGTAAAGTTGTCGACTAACTGAAAATTTTCGTATTTGTTTTAGTCAAAGAGAATCCCCAGAATTTCAAGTATTCCGGAATCCCCTTTGACTTAGCTCAGTATTTCTTTGACTAATCCTTTGACTAAACGTTGACTTCGTTGACTAAATTTCATCCGTCAGATACCACTCAGCATGTGCCGCATTCCCGCGGACATTTATCGTCCCTTCTTTCTTCATCTTCTGAAGCAGATTTGACAGTTTCTTGTACTGCTTTTCCTCCGTCAGGACCTCCGGAAATGCATGCCTTACTGCCTCAAATATATCACTTTTTTTCAACTGTCCGTTTTTAAGCGCTGACACGATCAGTTCCTTCAGAATCTTCTCATCCAGTCCTTTATTCCTGATATATCCCGCTTTATCTCCGACAGCTTCAGCTATTCTATATGACACAAAGAGATCTGGGTATCTGCCTTCAACCAGCTCGCTCTTTTTCAAGACTTTATAATCGTCTTTGGTTATCGTCTTCCTCTTTTGAATTTGGTCCAGAAGGAATACGGTGCGAAGATCCATATCTCCTTTTGAATGAAGCAACTGAGTATAATTCTTATCCAGCACCTTGCCGTATACCGTAACACTGACACGGTTCGGAATTTCAAGATCATATGACGGCAACGGGAAGCACCTTTCCTTCTGAATCTCATATATCATGGGAATACCCATGGAATTTGTGTCGATCATATACATATTAACCATGGCGTTGCAAAGGAACGCATTTCTATAATACGGAGGTTTATACCCCGGCTCAAGCGCCTGCTCTATCGTCTCCGGGATAAAAGCTCCCTCGTTGATAAACACAAGATGGTCTTCAAATTCTTCAACGTTTATCTTCCCATGCCTTCTGTAGTCAGAATGCGCTATACAGTTGTTGATTACCTCTTTGATAAGATCAGCATCATACTGCTGTACCTCTTCCGGAAAGAGCGTCTGCTGTTCTGCTATATACCTGTATTTTTCGTTTCGGATTTTCGCATATACCTTGTCGACGGCAAGAAGAAGTGGCATATCAAAATGTTCATATGCCTTGACCGTCTTGTCCGCATTGTATAGCGTCCAGGTAATTCTTGGAGTAAACCCGTCAAAGTAGAAAGCCGATTCCTTCTTTCCGAGCAGAAGAAGGGCGGTCCTTGTTATCTTTCCTTTAAAACAAAGCCCCGCCTTATTCAACACATCCATATCTGAAAGACCTGAAAGGATCTCTTTCGCTTTTTTACGGTCTTCCTGACGTTTTGAGAACATCTTTCTTGCATAAGCTACTGCCTCAGGATTAAGGTCTTCCAATGTTGCTTCTTGTATGATTTCTTTCGACCAGTCCATACCTACCTGACTGCGGATCAGATCAACTTTATTCATCGGTAATGGAACAAGCGATTCGTTCTCTCTTGCCCATGCTGCTCCGTTCCATGTCGTCGGTATTCCCGGGATAGCTGGCGGTATCTGAAATGCCACGATCCTGCACTTTTCCATTGTGAGATCATATATATCCAAAAACGTGAGCCGCTCGTTTGTTCCATTCGTTATCTCTTTTTTCAAAGACTGTAGATTGCCGCTCCTGCGGTAATCCGTCCCCTTGAATTCGCCTTGATTTGTAATTCCGAAAACCAGCCACGCTTCCGCTTTGCCGCGGATATTCGCTTCATTTCCAAGTGCAGAGAAATATTTCCCGATGTTTTTGAAGGAGTAGTCGTTATTTGCTTCCTTGAATTCAACAACTTCACTTTCAAAGTCCCGGACCATATCATATATTTTCTGTTTTAGTTCAGTATCCATATATATCAACTGATAAACCTCCCATCACAATATCACCGCTCCTTGCAAATTCATTACCTTGAATTTGATACGCACTCCATAATGTTCTCGACATCACAGTCAAGGGCTTCACATATTCCGAGCAGTACATCCGTAGTGACGTTTTCGCATCTGCCCATCTTTGCAATAGAATCAGCGCTGTAGTAGTCTTTCATGTCGATACTCAGATCTACGTAGGTATCTGGCTTCGATTTTCGGTTGCTCAACAAACATACCGTCTCGACGTGGCTCGA
>DCDB01000319.1 GCA_002316215.1 Lachnospiraceae bacterium UBA1066
CGTCCCCGGACTGGCCGGCCGGATCGGTTTTTCCGGCATTTCTATTCCCGGGCCGATTGTCCGTCTTAACGACTCCCATGGCATTATAAAGTTCCTGCATCCCGATAAGAGAGATCGCAGCCACTGTTATAATAAGCACCGGCCCGCCGAGAAGTATTGTAACGAGAGCGATTGCCACAAGAAAAACGCTGCTGATTACCCTTGTCTTAAACATTGACTCCTCCCTGACACCGGCGGATCTAAAAAAGATTAAGCGATCCGTCTTTCGCATTATTATAACATATTCAGAGAATTTGTGAAGCCTGACGTTACTCAGCCATAAGCGTCGCAGGTATGAGGATGCCTGCGAAACATTGTGCAAATCTTCATGCGTTTAAACGAAACGCGCACAGGAAACAGGAATATGCACAGCAATTGAAACAGGAGGCAAATCTTCATGCACTTAAACAGCCGAAAAGTTGCCGGACGGCTTCGGGTGTGCTATACTCCGGGTATGGAAAAAATATATTATTATAACAGCAGTTCAACCGATCCCACATGGAACCTTGCTCTTGAAGAGTATGTTCTTCTTAATTTTCGTGACAAAAAGATCTTTATGCTCTGGCAAAACGACAAAACCGTTGTTATCGGTAAAAACCAGATTGCGGAAAATGAAGTCGACCTTAAATACGCGCAGGATAACGAAATCTCTGTCGTCCGGCGGACAACCGGAGGCGGTGCGGTTTACCACGATATGGGAAATGTTAATTACAGCTTTTTTATGGACTATAATCCCCTGAAGCCGGTTTCGCTGTCCGATTGCGCCGTGCCTATTGCAAAAGCGCTGAACGTCATGGGTGCCGAAGCATCTTTCAGCGGACGAAATGATATCCTCTGCCGCGGACGAAAGGTCTGCGGTACTGCCGAACGCATCGACGGAAACCGGATTCTCGCCCATGGCTGCATTCTTTTCTCCGTCGATCTTGAAACGATGACGCGCGTCCTGACGCCTCCGGCGGAGAAACTGGCCAAAAGAGGGATCAGCTCCGTGCGCAGCCGCGTCATGAATCTTAAGGAGTGCTTTCCCGACATGAATATAACCGATTTCAAACATACGCTTGCCGCAGGCGTTCTCGACGGGTACAATGTGGAAAAGCTGGATTTTTCATTTGAAGATTTACGGGGCATCATGAAGCTTCAGAAAAAGTATGAAATGCTGCCTGTCAGCTAAAGACAAAAGCCTGGGATGAAGAAAGCCATGCAGGATTGGAAAAAGAAAAATTTCACAGCGGATCCGAAAAACAGCAGGAAAGAAAACCCTGAAGCGGCGTTCTGCAGTCTCAAGACCATGATCTGCTTCGGAGACAGCATGGTCTTTGGTTTCAGGGTAAGGCGGAGCGAATGCTGGACGGCACTTTTAAATGGCAGAGGGCCTTACAGGATGATCAATCGCGGAGTCAACGGAGACACAACAGCCGGCATGCTCGCCCGTTTCAGGAATCAGGTGACGGATCCGGCTCCGGACGCAGTTTTTTTTCTGGCCGGCTCAAATGACATCTTTGAATACGGGGAAATTACGGGAGCGGAACGTAATCTTTCTTACATGGCGGATCAATGCAGAAACCGCGGAATCCGCACTTTTATTTCAACCGTTACACCCTATTATCCGCAGCTGCTCCCCGACGCCCTTGCTTCTTCCGTCCACATGGAGACAGCAATCCCGCTGCGTGAAGAGCTCAACGGCTACATCCGGCAAATGACGGGATGCATCGATACTTCTTCCTGCTTTGAAGAACTTCCGGCGGATCTGCAGCTGCAGTATTCTGTCGATGGCATCCATTTAAATGCCAGAGGCCATCTCCTCGCCGCGGACTATATTCTGTCCCATATCACGAGTCCTCAGCGGACTTCTTCAGGCCTTTAAAGAACCGGGAACTTTTCCTGTTTCATAAAAATCCAGAAAGTATGTCAGGGCAAGAAGATCGGCACTGCCCCCGGGGCTTAGGTTCTCACGAATAAACTCTCTGTCCAGCTGTATTAATATTTCCCTGTAATTTTTCTTTTCAAAGCCGCCGGCTATGAGACCTTTCATCTGCTCCTTTATTTCCTGCATTTTTTCATAGGAGGAACGGCTGATCAGGTTTGTATCTTCCGTGGATGCAAGAATGTAAATAAGAGTGATAATTCCTGCATCATTTAAAGAATATCCTTCCCTGATCAAAGCGGAAAGATGCGGAAGAGATTGATTAAAAAGCGTCGGAAAGCCTTCTGCTGCCTCTCCCCGTATGCCGCGGACACCGTATTTTTTATAAATCTTTTCACCGTTCGTAACAGCCGGACGGTTTTTCATCTCCTCCATCTCCGCTGCAATCGGCGAAGCAATTCTCCTGCATACTTCCATAAGTGCGGGACGGCTGTATGGAATCTGTTTTCCGTAAAGCCTTCCTATTGCCGCACAGAGGAACCCCATTGAAAAGATTGCTCCTTTGTGCGTATTGACGCCTTCAGTCGCTCTCCGCATGGAAATCTCAGCCTGGATACCGATCGGCCGGATTCCTTCTAAGAAGGTTTCCGGCTCCTTCCTGCAATTTGAAATTCCATATGCCGTAAAAGCGGAAAAATACGGAAGGATCGCAAGGGCACTTGTCTCGAAAGTAAAAATATCCATATCTTTATGTGAGCCGGTATTATTCTGGTCAACCAGACCCGGTTTCGGTGTCGCCATAACTTCGTACAGCAAAGCGCGGACTGCCAGAAAACTCACATTATCCGCATATCTTTTTGAAAAAAAATCCCACATGACCGTACATACACGTTCAAAGAGTTCTGCGACACTGTGCTTCCTTGAACGGCTGCATTCAAACGCCGGCCTCCCGCAAAGAAGGCAGGTCCGTTCCGGATAGCCCAATTCCGTCCGGGAAACTTTTCTTCCGTCTGTTCCGAGAACATCAATATCAAAGAGCCGTCCCAGGGTGTGCTCTTCTTCAAGATCCGTCAGGATTTTTTTAATTTCTTCCGCAGATCCGTCCACGCAGAAATAAGCTTCACATCCGGTCTTTTTCCTGCTTTCCTCCCTGTACAGAATGCGAAGCCCGTATGCTTTAAGACGGATTTCAATCTGTTCACAGCCTTCTGAAAATGACCAGCGTGCAAGTTCAAAGACCTTTACCGGTCCTGCTATGTTAAGTCCGAAGCTTACAAGAGGCACATGATACTGCTGTATCAGTTCTGCCTGCCGCCCCGCTCTTTTTTCACGTGCTTTAAGCATCTCCGCAAGACCGACTTCTTCTCCGTCTGTTAATTGATCCGCCATACTTCCTCCACTTTGCTTTCATCTTCATGACGCCGAAAAGCCTTGCAAATTCTTTTCATTTTCCTATAATAATGGTGCAGGCAATCATCCTGCGGATATAAAAAAGCCCAAAAGTTTTCCTGCGGTCAGAAAAGCTTTTTCCCGGTCTCCGGTACTAAAAGGCACTTTTCGTATCCGCATCGCCTAAATCTTAAATATAAATTCAGTTCCGGAAAGGCGGTACTTCATGTCCGATTACAACATCACAGAAATCCGGCCGGATGATTCACAAGCCAATGGCCAGTTGGATGCTTTACTAAAAAGCGAAAGCATCCGCCGGGACGCCCACCTCGATTATTCCTGTGGGATCTTTGACGAAAACCAGGAGCTGATTGCCACCGGAAGCTGTTTTAGAAATACTCTCCGTTGTATGGCCGTAAGGGGCGACCGCCGCGGAGAAGCTCTTATGAATGATATTATTACCCATTTAAATGAAATTCAACTGTTTCGCGGAAATACCCATATATTCTTATATACGAAAAACGAATCTGCCGGTTTTTTTAGCAGCCTGGGATTTTACGAAATCGTACGGATTCCCGGTGAAATCGTATTTATGGAAAATAAAAGGAACGGTTTTTCCGATTATCTGAAAAAGCTTCAGGATGAGAGTATAAAAACAGACGGGCGCACAGCTTCCATCGTCATGAATGCCAACCCATTCACCCTGGGACACCTTGCGCTCGTCGAAAAAGCTTCTTCCGAAAACGAACTGGTACACCTTTTTATCGTAAGTGAAGACCTAAGCCTCGTCCCCTATCCCGTTCGTCTTAAATTAGTCAAAGAAAACTGCCGTAAAATGAAAAACATCTGTCTCCACGCCGCAGGTCCGTATATCATCAGTAATGCTACTTTTCCGAGTTATTTCCAGAAGGACGAAGCGGCGGTCATCCGAAGCCACGCGCTTCTTGATACGGAAGTCTTCGTAAAAATTGCCAATGCGCTTCATATCACAAGCCGCTATGTCGGAGAAGAACCCAGAAGCCTCGTTACAGGCATCTACAACGATGTCTTAAAAGAAAAGCTTCCGGAAAACGGAGTACAGTGCACGGTTATTCCGCGAAAAAGGACAGACAAAGGTGAAATCATCAGTGCCTCCACGGTCAGGACTCTTATAAAAAACGGAGATCTTTCCGCCCTGCGCCCACTGGTTCCGCCTGCCACCGCCGATTACTTTTTCAGTCCGGAGGCCGGGCCTGTCATTCAGCGGATAAAAAACTCCCAGGATGTCATCCACTACTGATTTATTTTTCCGGCTTTCTGCTGTGCTTTCCCTGCAGATACTCGTCCATTGCCTGTGCCACATTTTTTGAATATTTTACAGCTTCGACAACGGATTTCGCCCCGCTTGCCACATCGCCGCTGGCAAAAACACCCTCATGCGTAGTCTGGCCGTGTGCATCCGTCCAGATCAGGCCTTTCGAGGTTGTGGCGATGCCGGCTGTCGTATTGACAATTTTATCTTTCGGCCCCTGGCTTACAGCAATAATTGTCGTATCTGCAGGACAGAGCTCTTCATTTCCGAAAGAGACAATTTCACCTTTCTCATCAAAAACCGTTTTACGGAAGACCGGGCCTTTATCACGTATTTCCTGGACCTGCATACCATAAACGAACTCTACTCCGTCTGCCGAAGCGTATTCCACTTCTCTTTCACTTGCTGCCGGCTTCAGTCCTCTTTCATAGACAACAACCCTGCGGGCTCCTTTCCGGATGGCTGTTCTTGCGACATCCATAGCCGCATTTCCTGCTCCGATCACGGCAACGCTGTCTCCCAGCTCATATACATCCGGATTAACAAGATAATCAATCGCAAAATAGACATTTCCCAGACTTTCGCCTCTTACACCAAGAGTCCTCGGCCTCCAGACGCCGGTACCGATAAACACCGCCTCATAACCGTCCCGGAACATAGAATCCACTGTGAGGGCTCCTCCGATTGTCGCATTCGGACGGATATGTATACCAAGATTCACCATCAGTTTCTGGTAGCGGTCCAGAACTGTTTTCGGCAGACGGAAATCAGGGATTCCGTATCTCATTACGCCGCCGATTTTTTCTCTGCTTTCAAACACGGTAATGTCATAGCCTTTGCGTGCAAGAATG
>DCDB01000276.1 GCA_002316215.1 Lachnospiraceae bacterium UBA1066
CGGTCTTTGCTTCTGTGTATCAAGCTTCCAGCGGATATTTATCCGTCAGCGTCTTGACAATAGCTTTAGCCTTTTCAATATTATCTTCACTTAAAATGACAAGCGAAATCGCCTCCGCGATCTGATCCATGTCTTCCGTGTTCATGCCGCGTGTCGTTACGGCCGGAGTACCGAGACGGACGCCGCTGGTAACAAACGGAGATTCCGGATCGTTCGGGATCGTATTTTTATTTGCCGTGATATGTGCATTGTCGAGACGCGCCTCGAGAACTTTTCCGGTGATACCTGTACCGGTCAGGTCAACGAGCATCAGATGATTGTCCGTCCCGCCCGTGACGATTTTGATGCCGCGCGCCATAAGGCCTTTGGAAAGCGCCTGGGCATTATCAATGATGCGCTGTGCATAATCAACGAACTCCGGCTGCAGGTCTTCCTTCAGCATAACCGCTTTCGCTGCAATAGAATGCATCTGCGGGCCTCCCTGCGTTCCCGGGAAAATAGCCTTATTGAGCTTATGCTCCTTTGCAAATTCCGCAGAGCTTAAGATCATGCCGCCGCGCGGTCCGCGCAGTGTTTTGTGCGTCGTCGTCGTAACGACATCGGCATATGGGAATGGGCTCGGGTGAAGTCCTGTAGCGACAAGTCCGGCGATATGCGCCATATCGACCATGAAATAAGCGCCGACCTCATCGGCGATCTTGCGCATGCGCTTGAAATCAATAATGCGGCAGTAAGCAGAAGCCCCGCCGATAATCATTTTCGGATGGCATTCTTTTGCAATCCTCTCGCAGGCGTCATAATCGATGAAACCATTTTCATCCAGCCCGTAAGGAACCATATGGAAATAAGTCCCGGAGACATTAGCCGGTGAACCGTGGGAAAGGTGGCCGCCGTCCGCAAGGTTTAATCCCATGAATGTGTCTCCCGGTTTTAAAAGCGCAAAGAAAACTGCGAAATTCGCCTGCGCGCCGGAATGCGGCTGGACGTTCGCATATGTGCAGCCGAACAGCTTTTCTGCACGCTCAATGGCAAGATTCTCAACAATATCCACGCACTCGCAGCCGCCGTAATAACGGTGTCCCGGATAGCCCTCTGCATATTTATTCGTCAGTACGGAACCGAGAGCCGACATAACGGCCTTGCTTGCCCAGTTTTCGGAAGCAATGAGCTCGATGTGCGAATTCTGGCGGTCAATCTCCGCCTGGATCGCATCTGCCGTTTCCTTATCAACCTTTGCGATATCTTCCAACGTATACATACTGAATCCTCCTTTTGGATTTCATTTCCCGAACCAGTTTCCGGATACATGCAAATCTATAGTTCCTGCGTAAATGAGGTTAAACAAAAAACTTTTCATTCTGCCATTTTTAGTCAGACAAAAAACTTTTATCACGGCAGTATGATCAGCAAAACCATGCATATGTCAAAAGCAGTCATAGCACTTACATCATAATATAATGCAAAGCCCGATAAAACAAGTATTTTTATTTACTGCCGTCCGAAAACGGGCGGCAGCACATATCAGGTTTTTGACGCCTGTATCCTCTTATTTTTTACTTGCACTTGCAAACTTCGTGTATTCCGGCAGCCAAACCAGCTTAATCGTGCCGATCGGGCCGTTTCTTTGTTTAGCGATGATGACTTCCGCGACGTTCTTTTCTTCCGAATCTTTATGGTAATAATCGTCGCGGTAAATGAACATCACGACGTCGGCGTCCTGCTCAATTGCCCCTGATTCACGAAGATCGGAAAGCATCGGGCGGTGATCCTCCCTCTGCTCGACGGTACGGTTCAGCTGTGAAAGAGCCACGATCGGGATGTTAAGTTCCCTGGCCAGGCTTTTTAAGGCACGTGAAATGTCGGATATCTCCTGCTGCCGGTTATCCGTGCTGCGGCCGTTGCCGGCCATCAGCTGCAGATAGTCGATAAAAATTATCTTGATGTCGTGATCGATTTTATATTTTCTGGCTCTGGAACGAAATTCCTGGAGATTGATGCCGGGGGTATCATCGATAATCAGCTCGGAGCTGCTGATAATTCCGGCACCTTCCACAAGCTTCGCCCACTCATCGTCTTTAAGTTTTCCCGTCCGGATATTCTGGGAGTTCACGCGCGACTCGAGGGCAAAAAGCCTGTTCATCAGCTGCTCCCGCGACATTTCGAGTGAGAAAAGCGCTACCGGCATGTGCTGCCGGAAAGCCATATCCTCAGCGATGTTCAGTGCAAATGCCGTTTTTCCCATGGAAGGACGCGCGGCAATCAGAATAAAATCCGAATTCTGGAAACCCGAGGTCTTGTAATCAAGATCCAGGAAACCGGTGGCCAGACCCGTGACATGGCTTTTCGATTTGGAGGCATTCTCTATCTTCTCAAGGGTATCGAGGACAATCTCCTTCACAGGTGTATATTCCGCGGCCGAACGCTGCCTGAGCACGGAAAATATGCTTTTCTCCGTCTTGTCAAGGATTTCGGAGGTCTCCTCCCGTCCCAGAAAGCAATCATTTTCAATATCGGACGCCGCCTTTATAAGCCTGCGCAGAGTAGCCTTCTCACTGACGATATTCGCATAATATTTAACATTGGCCGACGTCGGCACCGATGCAAGAAGCTCACGGACGAATAAAAGGTCGCTGATTTCGGGAGGCAGGCCTTTCTCCTTAAGCCGGTTCTGCAGCGTCACCACATCCACCGGTTTCCCCTCGTCGTTCAGTTCCTTCATCGCCTCGAAAATGACGCCGTACTGCTGCTCGTAGAAATCTTCTTTATTCAGGATTTCCACAGCCGTTACGACGGCTTCATGTCCCATCAGCATAGAGCCGATGACCGACTTCTCAGCCTCCAGGCTGTGCGGCGGTATACGTTTGATCAGTGCTTCTTCCATTAATTAAGCTTCCTTCAGATGTTCAGGCTTTCTTCGGATATTCAGGCTTTCTTCGGATATTCAGGCTTTCTTCGGATATTCAGGCTTTCTTCGGATATTCAGGCTTTCTTCAGGCATTCGGGCTTCCTTCAGATGTTCAGGCTTCTTTTAAAATGACCTTCAGGGATGCCACGACCTGAGGGTGCACGCGTATCTCTACCT
>DCDB01000096.1 GCA_002316215.1 Lachnospiraceae bacterium UBA1066
GCACAATAAATGATATATATGGCGGCATACCCCGCAATGCTGATGACCACAGGAACTGCACTGCCAAGGACATTGTTCCTGATAATGTAACAGGTGAACATCATTGTATGGAAAGCCCCGATCAGATACGGTACCAAAAACATAAGCGTAATCTGACGGCGCAGGATACTCCGGAGCGTGGAACGGCCGGCTCCCAGTTCATAAAGAGCTTCATAGTTCTTCTGTCCGCCGTATAATTCCGACAGCACCTTGAAATACAGCATGCTTGCTGTTGCGGCAACAAAAGCAGCGCATACCAGAATAAGGAGGAACGCCATGGCCGCTGTAAGGTTTAGATAAACAAGCGCCGATGCTTTCTCTTCTGCGCTTGCCGCATGCTCAACCGCCAGCGTACCGTTTTCGTAAATGCTGCAGGCAGCTGTTACTGAACTCATCGAAATGGCAATCAGAAGCGAGACCGATGCCCACGATCCTGTATAACGGCGGATACGGTACAGGATTCCCGTCACGCTGACCCTTGCCGGAAGGCTCTTTGCGCACAGCGCTGATGTTCGCAGATGCTTTGTTACAAACCCCGTCCCCTGCTGCGTAACCAGATATGTCCCGAGCATGACCATGCCAAAACCGACAGGCAGAAGATAAATATTCGCTGCCCCTTTTACGCTGAAAATGCTGACATATCCGGCAATGAGTACAGCCAGTGAAACGGCGGCACGCCAGGTACTCAAAGAAAGCGGCTCCTCTTCTTTCTGTTCCGCCTTAAACAGCTCGATCAGCTGGCTTTTTCCCACCAGCCTTGCATTGTAAAGGGCAGACAGAATGAAGATTACCCAAAAGCATGCCAGCATCACGACGGAATCCGCCGGGGACAGTATGCACACATCCTCTGACCCTAATATCGGCATCTGCAGGAGCGGTGCTGTCAGAAGCCCTGCCGCGAACCCGACAGCTGATGCCATCATTCCGAGTACAGAATTTTCAATAACCAGCAGGAAGCATACATGGCTCTTTCTGATGCCCATCAGAAGATACATACCGATCTCACGCTCCCGCTTCTCAAAGAACCAGGTCGTGGAATACAGAACGAAAATGCCTGTGAAAATCAGAAGGAGTCCTGCAGCCATCAGGAAGAGCACCTGGTACGTTCGGCTGTTTCCCATAATTTCCTTAATTAAGGGATTCCTGAGAAAAGAAACGAAGACAGTATACGTCCAGGCACAGAATGCGACCGTGGCCAGGTAGACAGCATAGCTCTTTAGATAATATCGTATGTTCCTGATTACCAGATTATGAAGCATAATGTTCCAATGCCTCCGCTGCCTTTTCCGGAATTTCTTCCCTCTTAATCTCTTTATAAGAAATTACGCCGTTTTCTTCGTTATAAACGATGGAAAGATATGCATCCTTCTTCAGAGCACGTTCCCTGTTGCTGTAGAAATCGAGATCGATCCGGTTCCCATTCTCATCAAATCCCGGTTCATGATACTCATATTCAATCGAATACTGATCCATGACCTCACCGGTCGCTGTGCCTTCGTGGATAATCTGCGTATAGTATATTTTTCCGGAATGATCCTGCGCGATCCGGATGCCGACAGCCGTCAGAAGTATGATAACCACGGCAACAGCAATGATGATTCCCTTTTTTATTCCTTTCATGGTTAGAATTCCTTTCTGCGTAAGTTATCAAAGGAACCGCCTGAAGCTAACCCCTGCTCCTCAGGATCAGATATGCAATGATATGGATGATCCGGAGGTGGGCCGGATAAATAAAATGAGGGCAATTCCCCGAATTTCCATAACCCAGGGCTGCCCTCAAATCTTTCCTGCGTATCAAATTGCTTACAGATCTTTTATCCTTATGCTGTCAAGTTCTCCATCCTCTTTCCTTTTCCTTTCCTCTTCCCGATCTTTTGATGCTGCAAAATAGATAAGAAGCAGGATGATCGTCGGAATATTCAAAAGAAGAAATGTCACTATGCAGCCGCCCGCATCAGCCATGCTCCCGTTCGTGAATAGATATAGGAACAGGATGGAAAGAAGAAGCGTCAGCCCCGGAAGGACGAACCCGGTATATTTCCCGTCCCTTTTAACGACCCAGATCTCAAGCGCAACGGCGGCCGCTGCCAGGAAAACCATAAAGATTGCCAATAATGTTATCATGACCGCTGCGCCTCCTTATACATAATGCGGTATTCGCCTACGAGCTGCTTCGCGGCATCGAAGGAAATCTCGTTCTTCAGCGCCAGGTTCTTGATCAAAGTGATATAGGGGTCTTCCCCTGTCTTCTCACCGAGCTCGATCTTCTGAATCAGACGGTCAAGCCGAAGCCTCACGGTCGGATAGGTCACTTTGTACTGCTCCGCCATTTCCTTCAGGGACCCGGAGGCAAGAACGAACTTCCGGATGAAAGCGAGGTCTTCCTCTTCAAGCTCTTTCATCCATTTTGGAATATTTGATATATCCATTCCGTCACCTCATTTCTTTATTAAATTTAAAGTATCATTTAATTATGTTAAAGTCAATAAGTATTTTGTATTTATTTTAATTACTCAAGAAAAACACATTACTGAAATAAGCAGTATTTTCCGGGTACTTACTATAGAAAGAACGGGAATCAAACCCTGTCTTCGGACCGAAAAAAGTCCATAATCCTTTTCATGCTCAATTTTTAATTTCTGTCGGAGGACCATCGTCTTGCCATCCCTTTTCCTTTAGATGCAGGATACGTTTTAAAGTGATAATGCATTTGCCACTTTTAAAATACTTTCAAATTTTTTCAACACTAAACACCCTATTCCACAATGATCAAAATTATCCGGGTGAATTGTTTTCATGAATTTTCCTGTTGATTTCTTCCACACGCTTTTTCATGCTTGAATACTGCGACAGCCAGATAATCAGATAAATTGCAAAGAAGATACCGAAATAAAGCAAAATCCCTGATGCTGTATGCTTCATCCAGCGCATGAAATAAGCAATAGGAAATGTTGCCAGTGAACAGATGACAAGATGCGTCACGGTCTGGAGCAGGATGCTCCAGTTTTCCATTTCCCAGATAACCGAAGCTCCGGCCCAGGCCGCTCCGTACAGAAGCGATAAAAGCGCCTGAAGCAGGACAGCATTCATTTCATTTCCGCAGTCACTGACAAGCTCCGGAACCACGGGGTAATAATTTCCATCTCCAACCGTAAGCGAAATGATGATGGTGATAAGAGTGCTGATGGCCAGACCGATCGGCGCACCGATCAGGCAGCGAAGCAATATTTTCTTTCTCATAATGTCTCTCCTTATATTCCCAGAATCTGCTTGATTTTCTGTACGTACCTTCTTGAAACATAGGTCTTTATCCCGTTTGACAATGTGACGCAGATCGTTCCTGAGAAACTGAGATCGAACCCTTTTACTTTTTTCAGATTGATGATCTCGGAATTAGAAATCCTTACAAAACGATTTCTGTCCAGGCGCTCTTCGAGTTCATAGAGCCTCAGGCGGATGCAGTACCCGCCGTTCTCCGTATCCGCAAAGACTTTACCGTTCTCCGCATAGATCCGGATAATGTCTTCCTGATCAAGTATCGTCACCGCTTCCCCATGAAACCCTGTGATGACCTGCGGTGTATCATTTGAGATTCTTTTAAGAAGCAGGTTGACTTCATCTGTCAATTCGTCTGTCACGACGATTACCTTCGGCTCTTTACAGGAATCGTCGATTTTTACTTCGACCTTCATTCAGATGTCTCCCCCTTTCCGAAATCAGTATAAAAAAACAGGGAATCACATTCAACCGATTCCCCTCAAGAACTATTTGTCTGGCGCTGCACCAACCGCCTGGAGCCATAGGAAGCTGAGCGCAACTGTACGGAACAGGACGGTAAATGAAGCTGTCCTTGAGGACGTCACTGTCAAAGCCTTAAACCGGATTCTGCGAGGCAGGAAAGTATTTTTAGCCCAGCTGCAGGAAAACGCAGCCAGGGCCATCATCACGACCGACACTCTCTCACCGGAAGGCATTCAACTGAGGCTTGAGGATCTGCAAAAAGTACTGCAGGATTTCGTCGCCATGCAGTGCACAGACATTCATGTGTTTGATGAATCACTTGTCAGAAAGCTTATAAAAAACATCACGGTATCCTCGATAGGTGTCTTTTTATCAGGACTATTATTCCGATTATCTTATATATTTCTTGATTCATCAGCTAACCTCTATGACAGTGCTTCTTTCGGACAGTTCCTGACGCATTCCATGCAAAGGATGCATTCCGTGCCGTTCTTCCGGTTTCTGGCCGGATTCATGACATCAACTTCCATCGGGCAGACCCGGGTGCATTTCCCGCAATGGATACACTTGGCTGCATCCGGCTTGATACGAATCAGGGAAAAATAGCTCATCGGCTTCAGGAATACGGTGATCGGACATAAGTATTTGCAGAAAGCCCTGTTGTCTTTCAGGAGAAATGCCAGCACGATCCCTGCCGCGTAATAAATAATGTTTCCCACAATAAAGGCAATAAACATGACGTGATCAAGTCCCGGGATCTGCAGAAGGAAAAGCGCCGCGACAAAGATCAGCGATATGCCGAAAGTCATTATCCTGAGCCAGCCAAGACCTTTTCTTTTCTGCCCTGCCGGCGTCTTATACGGCAGCAAGTCAAGAATCATGGCTGTCCAGCAGGCATAGCCGCACCAGCCTCTGCCGAAGATCAGCGGGCCGAATATCTTCGCCACGGCATAATGGATCGTCGCAGCCTCAAACACTCCGGAAAATAAATAGAACCAGAATCCCTCGATCTGCATATTCTCATGGCGGATCAGTCCCAGGTAGATCAGCATATAAGAACCGACGGCAAACTGGATAAAATGCCTGGCATATTTATTTTTTTTCACGAACAGGAACAGCCCGACGGAGATACAGCAGCCTATATAGGAAAAGTTATAAAGATAGAAGATGTTATGCAAGACAAGCCATAGTATCACCGCCACGGCCTCAAATACAAGGAACATCAGAATCGGTATGCGATACTTCTTCATTTCACCAGCCTCTCTTCAGGATATTATAACCTGGCAGGCATCAATATAGCAGCATTTAAGCAGTCAGTTATTGATTATTCTTTATTTTCTGTCTACTTATCTTTTTCCTCGACAGCCAATCAATCGGTTGTCATAGCATTAACTTGGCCGTCTGCTTTTGCTGTTACCACAACACCTTTTTGCATTGCTTCCATAATAGCGCTTGCATAGTCAAAAACATCTATTTTTTTCTTATTCATATTTTTCTCCAGATTCTAATTCACATTAGCCGTAATAATTTACATTGCTCAATTCCATTACTCCAGAACTCTGATATTTCAAGTTTTTTTATCTGACAAATAATGGCGGAATTCATAGCTCCATGTCCAACAATCAGAATATCCTTTCCTTCATTTACAGCCGGAGTTGCAATATCTGAAGCACTACATGGTGGCATTACGTTCATCTTATATCACTCATAAATTTATGAGCAACTCATAAATTTGCTGATATCTTCTATTTTCATAGCCATCGGATTATCCTGTGCAGGAAGCATAAAACAAATCAAAGGAGAAATTGATACAACTCATGCATCCTATTGCTAACAAAGTCATTACTTTTACTGTTTTTTTATAAGAACTCCCATTTCTCTATGCGGTTCTTTCGCTTGCCGGTATCTTTTTACTTTATAATTTCAATGATAGTTGTTGCTATTTTTTCTTATACCGCATAAAAAAGATAAAGAATCAGCGTATCATACAAAAGATGGAAATCCGATTTTTTCTGAAGATATAGATGCCGGTTAAAATGGGTTTTACAAGTAAATTTCATTGAGAATTTGCTGTAATCCCCGACCTGCAGGGTCTCCGCCAGTGTCATCTGCATTATTTTGCAGATAATATTTACCGTTTAATCAGGATAACCGATAAATCATTCACATTCGTTCCGGTCGGCCCTGTTATAATGAGGCCATCGCTTTTCTGCAGTCCGTTATATGCATCGTTCTCTTCCAATATCTTATATATGAGCAAACCCTTCTGAGCCAGCAGGGCTTTCGTATTTTCGTCTGTATATCCTCCGGCGGCATCAGTGGGACCATCTGTCCCATCGGAACCGATGCTGAAGACAGCCGTATTATAACAGGTATCAAGATGTTCCGCCGCACTGAGCGCGAGCTCCTGATTCCGTCCTCCCCTCCCATGGCCTTTTAAATGGACGACTGTTTCACCGCCGACAATATAGGCCGTACTCCTCTTCACGTTTTGATGGCTCAGGGCGATATCACCCATGAACGCGCCTGCTTCCTTCGCCTCACAATCCAGATGATCGGTGAGAAATACCGTTTCATACCCGCAATCACCGGCTGCTTTTTCTGCGGCACGGCATAGTTCCCGAACGCTTCCGGTTATAACCGTTTCAACATTTGTCAATACTTTAGGCGTTTCCTGCCTGAGCAGTTCATTTGCATGATCTGTCAGTATCAGATGATATTTTTTCACAATGGCAAACGCGTCTTCTTTAGTAGAGGAGTCCGGATATGCCGGACCCGATGCAATCATATCCAATGGGTCTCCCAGAATATCGCTTAAGACAATACAGTATACTTTAGCAGGACTGCAAAGTTCTGCAAAGCGTCCGCCCTTTACCGCTGAAAGCCTTTTGCGTATGGTATTCATTTCCGTTATATCCGCACCGGATGCAAGCAGCTGCTTCGTAATATCCTGCAGCTCCTCTCCGGAAATCAGCGGCTTTTCAAAGAGTGCCGAGCCACCGCCGGAAAGAAGAAACAGAACCGTATCCTGTTCCTTTAGTCCCTGAACAGAATCCAGCGCTGCCTGCGTTGCAATAAAAGAATTTTCATCCGGGACCGGATGGCCTGCTTCAAAGCATCTGTAGTTCGCAATAGCCCCCTTTACGTGTTCATACTTTGTTACCACCACACCTGAGCGGATACGACTTCCGAGCGTGCGGTCCGCTGCCTGTGCCATTTGCCAGGCGGCTTTCCCCGCTGCAACAAGACGCAGTTCTCCGGTTCCGAAATCCTTTCCTTTGAGTGCCTTTGATGTTGCTTTATCCGGAAGCACTGTACTGATGGACTCTTTTATAATAAAATCCGCATCTTCCCTGAGTGTCATAGGACT
>DCDB01000350.1 GCA_002316215.1 Lachnospiraceae bacterium UBA1066
ATTTTTTCAATTCTTCTTCAATAACAAATTCTTTTGAGGCTTCCAAAGCTTCTCCGCAGCCTTAAGAACAGCATCCGCGCAGGATTTTCGTCCTGCGCGGGTGCGGTTTCTTATTATATTATTTAACGTTATCCATTTGTTTAAAGCTGTTTTATTTCATTCCGGATATCCAGATCCTGGCCGCCGGCTTCCGGCTGACCCTGCGCGGCCGCGCCGCTGTCCGGCTTTCCCGGATCCTGAGTTCCGCTTCCCTGTATGCCTGTACCGGAAGCAGTGCCTTTCTCATCCGTTCCGGGCTGTCCTCCCGAAAGGCGCGGCTCTTCCCCTGCATCCGGAAGCACAGCTGTATCCGCTGCCTCACCGCCCTCGATGCGGTGTTCATTCTTAAGATCGCTTTCCGAAGGTTCCGGAAGGTTCTCGGCTTCACGGAAAATCTTCATAAACTCTTTGCCAGTAATGGTTTCCTTCTGGATCAGGTAAGCCGCGATCTTATCCATCGCCGGCCGGTGATCTTTAAGAAGACGAAGGGCTTCGTCATAAGAACGCTTGAGAAGCGCCATAACTTCATGATCGATTTCTGTTGCGGTCTGGTCGCCGCAGTTCAGGACCGTGCGTCCGTCAAGATATTCATTTTCCTGAGAGGCAAGGCCCATGAGCCCAAACTTCCCGGACATACCGTACTGGGTAATCATAGCCCGTGCAATCTGCGTCGCCTGCTCAATATCATTGGCCGCGCCTGTCGTCACGGTATCAAAAACGATCTCTTCCGCCGCTCTGCCGCCCAGCGTCATGACAAGCCTGGCTTCCAGCTCCTTCTTTGTATTCAGGAACTTTTCTTCCTCAGGGACCTGCATGACATAGCCCAGGGCGCCCATAGTGCGCGGGATAATCGTGATCTTCTGAACCGGCTCTGCATTCTTCTGAATTGCCGAAAGAAGCGCGTGGCCGACCTCATGATAAGATACGATGCGTCTTTCTTCCTGGCTTAAAATCCTGTCCTTCTTTTCTTTGCCGACAAGAACGACCTCAACCGCTTCGAGAAGATCCTTCTGGCTGACGGCCCGCCTGCCGCTCTTTACCGCCAGGATAGCGGCTTCATTGATCATATTGGCAAGATCCGATCCCACGGCCCCGCTGGTCGCTAGGGCAACGGCATCCAGATCAACGGTATCATCCATCAGCACATCTTTGGCATGAACCTTGAGAATCGCGATACGGCCTTTAAGATCCGGCCTGTCGACGATAATCCTGCGGTCAAAACGTCCCGGACGAAGCAGCGCCGGATCAAGAACCTCCGGACGGTTTGTCGCCGCCAAGATCAGAAGTCCCTTGGAGGTATCAAAGCCATCCATTTCGGCCAGCAGCTGGTTCAGGGTCTGCTCACGCTCGTCGTTGCCGCCGAAACGGCCGCTGTCACGCGTTTTTCCGATTGCATCTATTTCATCGATAAAAATAATGCAGGGCGCATTTTTCTTTGCTTCGTCAAAAAGATCCCGGACACGGCTTGCGCCGACGCCGACAAACATTTCCACAAATTCGGATCCCGAAAGTGAAAAGAAAGGAACCTTTGCCTCGCCGGCAACTGCCTTGGCCAGCAGAGTCTTACCTGTGCCCGGAGGCCCCACCAGAAGAGCTCCCTTGGGAAGCTTGGCGCCGATAGCTGTAAACTTACCGGGGTTATGCAGGAAATCCACGACTTCCTGCAGAGATTCCTTCGCCTCGTCTTCACCGGCAACATCCTTAAAGGTTATGCCGGTATCCTTCTGCACATACGTCTTTGCCTTGCTTTTCCCGACTCCCATCATGCCGCCGCCTTTGTTCATGCGGTTCATGAGCAGGCTGAAGACGACAAGGAAAAGTACAAACGGGATCAGGAAACTCAGGATCGTTGTTATGACCTCGGATGCCATGGACGCGGGTTTCTTATTAAATGTAACTCCTGCTTTTTCCAGCCTGGCCGTAAGGGCTGTATCATCCTCTGTAATGGTCGTATAATAAGTAATAGTTCCATAGCTGCTGGACTGAGCCTTCGGCGTAATATCAACCGTATCGGAATTGATGACGACGGATTTCACCTCGCCGTTATCCAGCATGGAAATGAACTTGTCATACGTGATCTGCTTGGATGTCGATGTATCCAGCATCCCCGAAAAAAGACTCATGCAGATCAGGCTTACCAAAATGCAGACAAGCAGTATCAGGATGGACTGCCTGTTTTTATTTCCGTTATTTTGCGGAGGCCGATTGTCGTTCTGATTATTATCCATAAAATCCTCCTTAGAATATCTAGTTAATTATAAGGATTTGTGCCTGATAATGCAAGCAAAGTCGTTTGAAAAAAGCCCCTTAACTATAAAACTTTTGTGAACACGTTTCGGCGAAACAGGTAGCGCAGGCAGCGAAAATCTGATAAGATAAAGCGGAAACGCGCCGGGCATGGTGCAGGAGGACGCAGTTATGGAAATCGGTTTCAGCAATGAGAAGTACCTTGAAATGCAGTCGAAGTATATTAAAGACAGAATCAGTAAGTTCGGAGGGAAGCTTTATCTGGAATTCGGCGGAAAGCTCTTCGACGATTATCACGCTTCGCGCGTCCTGCCGGGATTTAAGCCGGACGCAAAGCTTAACATGCTTTTAGAACTCCGTGACGATACGGAAATTATTATTGCCATTTCCGCTTCGGATATTGAAAATAATAAAGTCCGCGGCGACCTCGGAATCACATACGATACGGATGTACTGCGGCTCATGAACGAATTCCGCGAGTGCGGGCTATACGTGGGATCCGTCGTCATCACTCATTTTACAGGCCAGGATTCCGCCCTTCTTTTCAAAAACCATCTGGAAAATTACGGTATCCGGGTCTATCTGCACTATATCATCAAAGGCTATCCAAACTCCATTCCGCTCATCGTCAGCGATGAAGGATATGGAAAAAATGACTACATTGAGACCTCCCGTCCGCTGGTTGTTGTAACCGCACCAGGTCCCGGAAGCGGCAAGATGGCCACCTGCCTCTCGCAGCTTTATCATGAGCACAAGCGCGGCGTAAACGCCGGATATGCAAAATTCGAAACTTTCCCGATCTGGAACCTGTCGCTTAAACATCCGGTCAATCTCGCTTACGAGGCTGCCACGGCGGATCTGAACGATCTTAATATGATTGATCCCTTCCATCTTGAAGCTTATGGGGAAACTACCGTTAACTATAACCGCGACATCGAGATTTTTCCCGTTTTAACCGCTATTTTCGAAAGCATTTACGGAGAATGCCCTTATAAATCCCCGACCGATATGGGCGTCAACATGGCCGGAAAATGCATTATCAATGACGCCGTCTGCTGCGAAGCATCCAAACAGGAAATCATCCGGCGGTATTACAATGCGCTGGCGGGAATTGCCGAAGGGACACGCCGGAACGAAGAAGCGGATAAAATCGAGCTGATCATGAAGCAGGCGCATATCACGGTCCAGGACCGCCGGATTGTCGCGCCTGCCCTCCAGCGGGCGAAAGAAACCGGTGCCCCTGCCGCCGCTATCGAACTTTCTGACGGCAATATCGTCACGGGCAAGACGTCAAATCTTCTCGGTCCCTCGGCTGCAATGCTTCTCAATGCACTGAAAGAGCTCGCCGGGATCGACCATACCGAACACATCATTTCACCTGAAGCAATCGAACCTCTGCAGACCTTAAAGACCAAATATATGGGAAGCCGGAATCCGCGGCTGCATACGGATGAAGCTCTGATTGCGCTTTCCGTCTCTGCCGCAGGCAGTAAAAAGGCCGCCGCCGCCATGTCCTGCCTCCCGAAGCTTAAGGACTGCGAAGCCCATTCTTCGGTGATGCTCTCACACGTGGACCTGAAGGTTCTTCAGAAACTTGGGGTACGGATCACCTGCGAACCATTTTATGAAAACAAGAAAATCTTTCATTGATTTCGGCATTTGTCATTGCAATGAAAGAGAAAACGGCTTATAATTTTTACGTTATTTTATTGACCTGAAAGAACAGGTGCTCAGCGAAAGCACCTGTTTTTCATTTTAAGCGGAGGAAGCGGCATGTCAGTTAAATATGTGTTCGTATTAGGCGGAGTTGTCTCCGGTCTCGGCAAGGGTGTCAC
>DCDB01000103.1 GCA_002316215.1 Lachnospiraceae bacterium UBA1066
CAGGACCCAAGCGGCCGTCCGGGGAAGGGAAAAAGATTTCTTCCTCCCCGAAGTCTGCACTTCCGTAGTGCAGAAGACCGTCAGAGAGAATCTTTCCGTATTCCCGGGCACGGCCGTCTGAAAGATTACCGTTATTAAAGAAGATACCGTAGATGCCGCTCATTTATCTTTCATCAAGAAGCTTTTTGGTGTCCTTGTTGCTTCCGGCGATAATTAGATGCTCGGAGCTTGTAAAAACGTGGTCGGCACGCGTCATGGGCCTGATATCGCGTCCGTTCTTTATGCCGATGATGTTGATGCTGTAATTTGTGCGGACGTTGACATCTGAGACGGTCTTTCCAATCCAGGAGGCAGGCGGAGCAGCTTCGAAAATGCCGTATTCCGGCGTTAGCTCAATGTATTCAAAGGCCCCCTTCATCGAGAAGCGGACGGCGGTACGTTTAGCCATATCTTTTTCGGGATTGATGACTTCATCCGCGCCGATGGCTTTAAGAAACTTCGTCTGGCTGGCAAGTTCCGCGCGCGATACGATGTATTTTGCGTTAAGTTCCCGAAGGTTGGAAGTGATTTCAAGAGAGCCCTGAAAGTCGTCGCAGATGCAGACGAAGCAGATGTCGTAGTTGTCGACCCCGACGCTCTTTAAAATTTCGATATCCTGGCAGTCGCCGATCTGAGAGCCTGTAACAAGCGGAGCCATGCGATTTACACGATCCTCATTGCGGTCGATGACCATAACCTCATTTCCCATAGAAGTAAGGTTCTCGGCAAGACACTGACCAAAGGCACCAAGCCCGATGACAAGAAATGATCTCATTTTTTCTCCTTGTAAGATAAGTGTATTATATATTCCGGCAGCAGGCCGGTGTTATAACTTTTATGACGTTTTAATTTAGAGGATAATTTTCTCAGTCGGGAACTTCATATGGGAAGTTGTATCGCGGTGAGGCATGACAGCGATGGCGACGGAAAGGCTGCCGACGCGTCCTAAGTACATCAGGCAAATGATGACCAGCTTTGAAAGGACATTCAGGCTGCGCGTGATACCCATCGTAAGGCCGACGGTGCCGATAGCGGAAAAGACTTCGTAAAATGAATCACGGATCGAAAAGCCCTGTAAACAGACAATCATGCTGCCCGTAATCGCAAGGATAAGGTAGAGCGTAACATTAAGACTGGCTGTTTCGGAGGATTCATCGTCAATCGTGCGTTTAAATGTGCTGACGCCTTTTCTGTTCAGAATCTTGGCACGCACACCGAAAAAAAGTACCGCGACATTGGTGACCTTGACGCCGCCGCCGGTTGATCCGGGACCTGCACCGACAAACATGAGGATGATTGTCAGAAGCGCTCCGGCACTGCTCATAGCGGCCTGATCGCAGGAATTGTAGCCCGCTGTTCTTGCCGTAACGGACTGGAAGAAAGCGGAAAGAAGCCTCGTTCCGGTATCCATCCCCTTAAAAGCCGCGTCACGTTCGGTTATAAGAAAAAGACCTGCTCCGCCGAAGACAAGGATAAAGGTACCGACGAGCATGATTTTCGTATGAAGCGAATATTTTGAAAAATGCAATTTCTTCTGGCCGATGTCGTTCCACAGGAAAAATCCCAGGCCGCCGAGAATAATAAGCGAACCGATAGTGATAATGACAACAGGATTCGACTGGTAAGGAACCAGCGAGCAGTATGGACTGATGGTTCCTAAAAGATCAAAGCCGGCGTTGCAGAAGGAGGAAATCGCATGAAAGATTCCGCACCAGATGCCCATGGCCAGACCGAAACGGGGAACAAACTGCGTCGACAAAATGATGGCGCCGGAGCCTTCAATCACTGCGACGGCCATAAGGACATGCTTCGTCATACGGACAATGCCGCTGACGTAAGGGCTGCCGATAGAGTCGCGCATATAAAGACGCTGACGCAGACCGATCCTCCTGCGCATGAGCATAGAAAAAAGGATACCGACCATCATGAAGCCCAGTCCGCCGATCTGTATGAGAAGAATGATGACAATCTGCCCGAAAAGCGTAAAAGAAGTGGCTGTGTCCGTGGCAACAAGACCCGTAACACAGGTCGCCGATGTGGCGGTAAGGAGGGCATCCAGAAAACTTAAACCTACATGATTAGCAACAGGAAGCCACAGAAGAAAGGCTCCTGTCAAAATGATTAACGCAAACCCTATAGCCAGATACTGTAGGGAATTTAAGCGCAGCTTCATTTTTTTCACCTCAAAAAGAACAGATGCAGACTTATTATTGTCTGCATTCGGGTTATATGATAACATGAAGTCGGTGATTTGGCAATCGAAACAGACTAAATGGAGTAATTTCGTTGAAACAGACAGAATAGCGAAAGCTCTTTGAAGCAGTTTAACGGCGGAAGTCCTGCAAGCAGTACGATACAGTTTGGATGCTTCGAACCGGCCTGCGGGATACGGGAAGCGAAAGAGTCATCCCAGCCATTATGCGCAAGGATAAAGAAGGAGGCCGCATGGCAGCAAGAATTCTGGAGTATACGGCGTGCGGCGCGGACAGCGGGCGTCTCGTGCGTGACATTATTAAAAAAGAATTCGGTCTTGTCAGCCACGATATAAGCAGGGCGAAATACCGTACGGAAAATGGCGTTACGGTCAATGGCGAAAGCGTGCGGGTGAATTTTGCGGTGAAACCGGGAGACTGCCTGAAAGTAGCGCTCTCGGATGAGATGAGCGGAAAAATCGTTCCCTCTGATGGCCCGTTGAATGTATTGTATGAAGATGAAGATCTGATCGTGCTGGATAAACCGGCGGGAATCGTCGTCCATCCGTCGCACGGGCATTATGCGGATTCACTGGCAAACCGCCTTGCAGGGTACTATCTGAAAAATGGCGAGGAACATGAGGTGCGTACGGTCGGAAGGCTTGACAGGGATACCTCAGGAGCGGTCATTTTCGGAAAGAACAGGACCGCTGTTTCTAAGCTGATGGATCAGGCAGCCGACGGACGCAGGGAGAAAATCTATCTTGCCCTGGCTTCCGGCCATTTCGCGGAAAATGAAGGAAAAGTCGAGGCGCCGATCGAGCGGGAATTTTCCGGAAGCATAAAGCGTGTAGCTGCCGAAGGCGGCGACGCGGCGCTTACATATTACAGGGTATTGCGCCAATACGAAGGTTATGCCTTACTGGAAGTCAGGATCGCAACAGGCCGCACGCATCAGATCCGTGTTCACATGAGCTGCATCGGGCATCCTCTTTTGGGCGACAGTCTTTACGGCGAAGGTACTGTTCCTGGTCTTGCGCGCACGGCTCTGCATTCTTACCGGACGGAATTCTTCCAGCCTTTTTCCGGTAAAAAAATAACCGTTCAGGCGGAATTACCTCCTGACATGAGGGCATTTGTGGTAGAATATCCAGTATAAGTATCCGCGCAGAACAGCCGGCACAGAGGAATCGGGATTAATATCCGGCACAGAACAGCCGGTACAGAGGAATCGGGATCAATACGGTACAGAACAGCCGGTACAGAGGAATCGGGATCAATACGGCACAGAACAGCCGGTACAGAGTAATCGGCATCAATACGGTACAGAACAGCCGGCACAAAGCAATCGGCATCAATATCCGGCATAAAACATCCCGTGCGGAATGTTTCGGACAGGATATCTTATGTGGAGCAGTTATAAAGAATGTCGCGCCTGCGTCAGGTAAAATGGATGCAGAAAGAAGTTATGCGAATCGCCGTGCGAAGGAGGCCCAGCATGTTTTTTATACTTCCGTCTTTTACAATTCTTCTTATTTATGTTCTTGCTGCCGTCCTGCCGGCGGTTTACCTTATGCGTTACATCTATAACATGGACACCTATGAAAAAGAGCCGGCGGATCTTCTGATTTCGCTCGTCTTTATGGGTGTCCTGGCCGCACTTGCTTCCATTGTCCTTGAGATGGCCGGGCAGTTCCTGCTCAGCCTGACAAAAATCAGCAGTTCAAGTCCGGTCTACACGATCATAACGGCCTTCCTGGTGGTGGCTGTCGTTGAGGAAGGTATGAAATTTCTGTTCCTCTATCTGCGGAGCTGGAGGGATCCTAATTTTAATTACCGCTTTGACGGTATTGTTTATTCCGCCTTCGTATCTCTCGGTTTCGCAGCCTTTGAAAACATTAAGTATGTTTTCGGCTACGGCCTTTCTGTGGCATTTCCGCGGGCAATCCTTGCTATTCCCGGGCACCTCGGTTTTGCCGTCGTCTTCGGTTTCTTCTACGGACGCGCCAAGCTTGCCGAAGATATGGGACGCCCCGGAAAAAAGGCGGCGAACCTGATCGCCGGCTATCTTGCGGCTGTCTGTCTTCATGGTTTTTATGATTCCTGCGCCATGATCGGAAATGTGCTTTCGACAGTTCTTTTTGTGGCATTCGTCATTTTTATGTATTTCTTTGTATTCCGTCTGGTCCGGAAAGAAGCCGGGACGGATGCCCCGATATAAAGGTAATTCACTTCGCTATTGTAATTCTCCCCAAGAGTGGCTAAAATACGGAAAGAGTAAAATTTTTTAGGAGGAGATTATTGTGAGTGAAGGAAATGAGGTAATCGGTTATCTGCCGGACGAAAAGCCGACGCCCGGCAAACTGTTTTTTTATGCGCTTCAGCAGGTCATCGTCATGTTCCCCGCAACTATTGCGGTGGCGCTGATCACAGGCTTCCAGGTATCCACGACGATTTTTGCCAGCGGCCTGGCGACACTTTGCTTTATCATGATATCAGGAAAGAAAATACCTCTCTATTACGGTTCATCATTTGCTTATCTTACGGCGATTTCAAGTATGGTGGCTTCTCAGGGGACGGCAGCACAGATTGCAGCCTTCCAGTCAACAGGCATCCTGCCGACGCAGCTGATCCAGTATGCACAGTTCGGAATTATCATGTCAGGCTTCGTTTCCGTGGCAGCAGGCCTTTTGGTGCGCTTCAGCGGTCGTGAGGCAGTCGAGACGCTGCTTCCGCCGACAATCACGGGTTCGATTTCAATGATCATCGGCCTTACGCTTGCGGGTAATGCCTTAACGGATGCGGCTCCTTCCACGGCTCAGGGCGCGGCCGGCATTACGACAACGAGCTGGGTCTGGGTTGTTTCTCTTATTACGCTGCTTTCGACAATTCTCTATTCTAAATATCTGAAGGGCTTTCTTGGGCAGCTTCCGCTTCTTTTAGGCGCGCTGACCGGCTGTGCAGCAGCGGCTGTCATTTATCTTTCCGGGCTCGGCAATCTCTTTCGTACGATGCCGGAAGCGGCACTTTCAAGCTCTCTTTGGTCAATCGGATGGTTTGCGGTTCCCGCCTTTTCTTTCCCGATTCCGAATGCAGCGGCTGTGCTTGCGATCATGCCGATTGCTATTGCAACAATTCCGGAATCTACCGCGCATATTTACCAGATTGACATTTACGTCAATGATCTTGCCGAGAAAAAAGGTTCCAAGAAGAAGTACGATCTGGCGTCTCTTTTGGACAGAAATCTTATCGGCGACGGAATCTGCGATATGATTTCCGGTGTCGTGGGCGGGCCTGCAGGAACAAACTACGGCGAGAATATCAGTACCATGGCGATTACGAAGGTCTTCTCAATTCCGGTACTTGTCGCAGCTTCTGTTATTGCAATGGTCATTTCTTTCTTCACACCGCTTATCCGTCTGATCTACGGCATTCCGACGGCGGTGATCGGCGGTCTCGAAATGTATCTGTTCGGTGCTATCGCTGCACAGGGTATTGCCATCATGATTGAAAAGAAAGTGGATATGTTCAGCTCGAAGAATATCGCGGTCATCGCAACGATCATGGTGATCGGTATCGGCGGTCAGTATTCCTTCGGCGGCAATATTCCGTTCTTCGGCATCAATGTTCCGTGTATCGCCGGAGCCGCCATCTTCGGAATCCTGCTGAACCTTATCCTCAACATCGGCGACAGGAAGAAGAAAGCGGCCTGAATGTAATTACGGTATTTCTTTCAACTTTTCGCCTTCTCCGAACGCAGCCACAGGTGTTTGTTTTCCATTCGCCTTCCCAGAACGCAGCCACAGGTATTTGTTTTCCATTCGCCTTCCCAGAACGCAGCCACAGGTATTTCATAGCAATATTTTCTGAATATGTTTTTGCGCGAAGCGCTGAAGAAAATATGCTATGAAATACCTGTGGCGGAAACTCTGAAGCAAATATGCTATGCGGTACCTGTGGCGGAGACCCTGAAGAAAATAGGCTATGCAATACCTGCGGCAATTTTCGATTTTTATTGACATCGGCGTTATGAAGTGTTAAGGTCAGTACAATAAATTTCAGGAAATGGAAATCATGCAGAACATAAAGTCAGCATCCAAAAACTATTTTTTCGCCTTTACGGGCTTTGCCTTTTACGGCAGGGTAGTTTTCGGGTTGACTAAAAAGGCGGCATAGCGGTTTTCATTTTCCGTGACGATGTTCATTTTCCCGCAGTCAATCCGGCTGCGGGATTTTTTTATGAATAAAATTTTAAAACGGAAAGAGAGGAGATTTATTATGATTGTAATATTGAAGAATCACCCGGATGAGGCGCAGCTGGAAAATCTGATTACCTGGCTTACCGATCAGGATATTCAGGTCCATCCGACGGTCGGGGCGAGCCAGACCATCTTAGGGCTTGTAGGGGATACCAGCAAGATAGATATGGATCTTATAGCGGCTCTGGATATTGTCGAAGACGTGAAGCGCGTACAGGAGCCTTATAAAAATGCCAACCGGAAATTTCATCCGGATGATACCGTCATAAAGATCGGCGATACACAGGTCGGGGGCGGAAACCTGACGCTGATTGCAGGACCGTGTTCTGTGGAATCTGAGGAGCAGATTGTGGAGATCGCCAGGGCGGTTAAGAAAAGCGGCGCAACGATGCTCCGCGGAGGGGCTTTCAAGCCCAGATCTTCACCGTATGCTTTCCAGGGAATGCATATCGAGGGTATCCGCCTTCTGCTTAAAGCCAAAGAAGCGACAGGGCTGCCGATAGTAACAGAAATCATGGACGGCTCCCAGCTGCCTCTTTTTGAGGATGTCGATGTTCTTCAGGTCGGAGCCCGGAACATGCAGAATTACGCTCTTCTCAGGGCAGTGGGCACGACGGATAAGCCGGTGCTTTTGAAAAGAGGTCTCTCCGCAACTTATGAAGACCTCCTTATGAGCGCGGAATACATTATGGCGGGCGGAAACAATAAGGTCATTCTCTGTGAGCGGGGGATAAGGACTTTCGAGACATTTACAAGGAATACGCTTGATATTTCGTGTGTTCCGGTTCTCAGGCAGCTGACGCATCTTCCGATTATTATCGATCCCAGCCATGCATCGGGAAAGGCGAACCTTGTTCCGCCTCTTGCTCAGGCAGCCGTTGCAGCCGGTGCGGACGGTCTCCTTATTGAAGTCCACAACGATCCGGCCCATGCGAAATGCGACGGTCCCCAGTCGATTACGCCGAAGGCTTTTGATACCCTGGCAAAACGCCTGAGGAACATCAAGGCGGCCTGTGAAGCGGCAGAGTGAATTTACAGCAGAACCGTGAACATATACTGCAAAAATGCATAAATGAGTAAAAATGTAAAATACCGTAAGAGGCTTAATCCTGAAGTGGCGTTAGGAGTTTTAAAATAAAGCGGCGGAAAACGGCTTTTACTTGACTCTGTGGCGCTGTGTGTTAAACTGTACGGAGTGCCGGAAAGACAGGACGCATCGCATGCCGGAGGATCTTAGGGTATCGGAAGCGGACGGAAGAAAAGGGCGGTGAAAGAATGGCAATCGAAATGAAACTATTGGATAACCCGGAAGCTTTTCCGGTGTCGGGACGTATCGCCTGTCAGGGAATCAAAGGCGCATATTCATATTTTGCGGCTCAGAAAATGTTTCCGCAGGGAAAGGAAATTTTTTTCAAGACCTTTGACGCGGTTTTTGAGGCAGTTAAGAGCGGAATGTGCGACTACGGGGTTGTGCCCATTGAAAACAATTCCTATGGTTCCGTAAAGGCTGTTTACGGCCTGCTTGAAAGAGAACATGTGTACATCATAAGGAGCGAACGTTTGCTGATCTGCCATCAGCTGATGGCGCGTCCGGGAACGGAAATGAAGGATCTCACGGCAGTATACTCACACGAGCAGGCGCTTGGCCAGTGCTCAGGTTACATTAAGGGTCTTTCCGACAATGTCCGTGTCATTCCAAGTCTTAACACGGCTGTCGCCGCACGCTATGTCGCGGAATCCAAGGAAGCGGGGGAAGCTGCCATAGCCTCACCGGAATGCGCCGCGCTTTACGGTCTTGTGCCTCTAAATAAGCATGTTCAGGACAGCGACAACAATTATACGCGTTTTGTCTGCCTTTCAAGGGAGCCGCTCATTTATCCGGGAGCCAACCGGATTTCCCTGATTCTTTCCATTGCGCACAAACCGGGCTCGCTTTACGGGATTCTCGGGAAATTCGCGGATTTAGGCATCAATATGCTGAAGCTGGAGAGCAGCCCCATCGTCGGAAGAGACTTCGAGTTTAATTTCTATATCGACATTGAGGCGCAGGCAGCGAATGAAAAGGTAAGAAAAATGCTTGAGGAAATACAGGTATCGTGCCCGGAATTTATTTTTCTGGGAAATTATACAGAAACATGAATAAGAAAATACTGGAGGAGAATGATGTCTGAGAATGTATTGAAAAATGAAAAAAACATGCCTGTGATTGATATGGTCTATATTGCGGTATCCGCAGTCCTTATTGCCATATGTTCGTGGATTACGATCCCGGCTCCGGTACCGTTTACACTGCAGACTTTTGCAGTCTTCGTCGTCACGGCGCTGATCGGATGGAAACGGGGAACCTTTGCTGTCCTGCTTTATGTCCTGCTTGGCATTATCGGCCTGCCTGTCTTTGCGGGCTTTACCGGAGGTTTCGGCGTGATTGCAGGCCCGCTCGGCGGATATATCCTGGGCTTTATCGGACTTCCGCTGATGTACGGTTTTATCACTTCCATTTTCGGAAAGAAAACGCCGTCTATGGCGGCAGGACTTGCTGCAGGCGAGCTGGTGGTTTATATCGTGGGCACAATCTGGTTTGTCATTGCTTATTCGAGTACCAAAGGCGCTGTAACCGTCATGCAGGCGCTCGGCTGGTGCGTCTTCCCGTTTATCCTTCCGGATGCGGTAAAGCTTGCTGTCGCGCTCTTTATTGCTAAACGTGTCCAGAAGAGCATAAGGCTGTAATGTGACAAGGACGCCTGCAGAAATCAGGAGGCGGCGGAGTCATTTCGCAGCATAAGCAGCCTTCCGTTTTCCTTTAGCCACTTGTCCCATCTAGAGTAGTCGGGAAACACGCGAAAAACTTCTGCATAGAACCTGCCGGAATGATTCATTTCCCTGCGGTGACAAAGTTCATGCACAACAACGCTGTCAATAACTTCCGGAGGCGTCAGCATCAGAAGACAATTGAAGTTGAGATTGCCTTTGGAAGAACAGCTGCCCCAGCGCGATTTCTGATTGCGGATCGTAATGCGGCCATAGGTAACTCCGACTTTAGGAGCATAATATTTTACACGATCCGGAATATATTTTAATGCCTTATCCGCGAGTTTCCGTATCTCCTCCATCGAAAGAGGAGGAATATCGGCAAGCTGTTTTCGCCGTTCCTCGGATTTTTTCAGATGTTTAGTTATCCAATCTTTGTGTTGGAGAATGAATTCATTTATTTGACGATCCGTTGCCCGAAGAGGCGCACGGACCAGCAGCCCGTTTTCAGTCACTTCCAATCCAAGGGTCTTGCGGCTGCTGCGGATGATTTTACAATCTAAAGTTCCCATCTGTTTTCCTCAATGCTTTGTGCAGCGGGTTGACATTAATGAACCGTTATAATGTCCGAATACAAAGAAAGGATCCCAGAGGATCCTTTTTTGTATTTGTATATCCTCTGGGAAGCTGATATGACGGCTTTCCATTTTCCCGCGTAAGTTCCGCAGGCTCCATGCCGGAGCGGCATTCGTATTACAGCTTTACATCCGGCAGGCTTGCAAAGCCTTTGGCCAGATCTTCATCGGTCGGAATCGTATCGGTCATGGTTCCGTCGTTGTAGGACTGGTAAGCGGTCATGTCGAAGTAGCCGGTGCCGGTCAGGCCGAAGACAATGGTCTTTTCTTCACCGGTTTCCCTGCACTTTAAAGCTTCGTCGATAGCGACGCGGATAGCGTGGCTGGATTCCGGAGCCGGAAGGATGCCTTCTGTGCGGGCAAACTGTTCGGCAGCCTTGAAAACAGAGGTCTGTTCAACGGAGCGCGCTTCCATAAGGCCGTCGTGGTAGAGCTGCGAAAGAATCGGGCTCATGCCGTGATAGCGCAGGCCGCCGGCATGGTTGGCAGACGGAATGAAGTCATGCCCCAGGGTATACATTTTCGCCATCGGGCAGACCATGCCCGTGTCGCAGAAATCGTAGGCGAAGCGGCCGCGCGTGAAGCTCGGGCAGGAAGCCGGTTCGACGGCGATAAAATGATAATCTGCCTCGCCGCGGAGCTTTTCTCCCATGAACGGGGAAATGAGGCCTCCGAGGTTGGAGCCGCCGCCGGCGCAGCCGATGATGATGTCCGGCTTTATTCCGTATTTTCTGCAGGCGGCCTGCGTCTCGAGCCCGATCACGGACTGGTGAAGCAGAACCTGATTGAGGACGCTGCCTAAAACGTAGCGATACCCTTCGCTGTGGGTCGCGACTTCAACGGCTTCGGAAATGGCGCAGCCGAGGGAGCCGGTCGTTCCCGGGTGAGCCGCGAGAATTTTTTTCCCGATTTCGGTCGTTTCGGACGGAGACGGGGTTACGGAAGCGCCGTAGGTCCGCATAACTTCGCGGCGGAACGGTTTCTGCTCATAGGAGACCTTGACCATGAAGACTTTGCAGTCGAGGCCAAAGAAGGCACAGGCCATGGAGAGAGCTGTACCCCACTGGCCGGCTCCGGTTTCGGTGGTTACGCCCTTAAGTCCCTGCTTTTTTGCGTAGTAGGCCTGGGCGATGGCAGAATTCAGCTTGTGGGAACCGGAGGTATTATTGCCTTCGAACTTATAGAAGATGTGCGCCGGCGTATCGAGAGCTTTTTCAAGGAAAGTCGCGTGTGTCAGAGGCGACGGACGGTACATCTTATAAAAGTCCTGGATTTCCTGCGGAATCGGGATATCACGCGTCGTGTCGTCAAGCTCCTGGGCAATGAGCTCGTCGCAGAAGACAGGTTTCAGCTCATCCGCCTTAAGCGGTTTTAAGGTTCCGGGGTTAAGGAGCGGCGCGGGCTTATTTTTCATATCCGCCCGCACATTGTACCACGTGGAAGGAATTTCATTTTCATCCAGATAGATTTTGTAAGGAATGTTCGTTTGGCTCATTTTGATTCTCCCTTCTTAATTTGCGGGGCAGCGGATATGCCGCTGTCCGTTTTCATTTTCCGGCAGGCCGGCTCCTTCCTTTTCGGACGGGCGGACCTGCTTCAATAATTGACTGTGTAAAGTTAAGGGGCGGGCCTGCGTCTCAAAAGCTGTTTTCAAGCCCGTACAGGGCGTCCTGCAGCGGCGGCAATGCCGGGAACTGCTGCTTAGAAGTTATGTTGCAAGCCTGTAGAGAGTGTCTACAACGGTAGTGATACCGAGCCGCCCGACGTCAAGGCTGATGTCGTAGCACCGTGCATCATAAAAACTATCGTGCGTATAATATTCGCAGTATTTTTCACGCACGCGGTCGATCTGCCTTAAGCGCTTCAGCATGTTTTCCTGCGTATATTCCGGCTTGAGATCCTCCATATGACCGAGGCGCCATTCTTCATCCGCGTAAATGAAGACACGGAGCAGGCTGTCGAATTCGCGCAGGATATAGTTTGCGTTCCGGCCGACGATGACGCAGTTCCCGTGTTCGCCCATTTTGCGGATAACTTCGGTCTGTGCGGCGAAAATCTGATCGGAGAGCTGCTTATTGCTGAATTCGAAGAGGGATTGTCCGAACGAAAAGTTAACCGGGACTTTTTCATCGAACTCCACGAGATCCGAAATCTCGACATTAGAATCCTTCTGCGCATTTAAGGGAATGGCCTTATTCCAGAGATCGTAGCCGAGTTTTTCCGCCAGGGAACGGCCGACTGTGGTGCCGCAGGCGCCGAACTCGCGCGCAATGGTAATTACTTTTTTCATTTTCAGTACCTCTTAAAATGAATATATCCGGAAAATTTGCGTATTGCCTGACTGCAGCGATACCGGATCTTACTTGGGGAATCCCTCGAGCCGCCGCTTAGGCTGCAGCGGAACCGGACCTTACCGGGGGAAAATTTTGAGCTTCCGCTTAAGTCTGCAGCTTCACAGAACCTTGTCAAGGAAATCCTTTGTGCGCTGCTGTTTCGGATGACCGAAAACTTCTTCCGGAGCGCCTTCTTCGACAATGTAGCCGGCGTCCATAAAGACTACCCGGCTCGCCACTTCGCGGGCGAAACCGATCTCATGCGTTACCACGCACATCGTCATGCCGTCGCGGGCGAGCTCCTTCATGACCTCCAGAACTTCGCCGACCATTTCGGGATCGAGCGCAGAAGTGGGCTCGTCAAAAAGCATGATATCCGGATTCATTGCCAGGGCGCGGGCAATGGCCACACGCTGTTTCTGGCCGCCGGAGAGCTGGGGCGGGAAGACGTCGGCTTTCGTGTCAAGCCCGACTCTTTTCAGGAGCGTCATGCCTTTTGCGCGCGCTTCGTCTTTGGTCATCTTCTTCAGTTCAACGGGGGCGAGCATGATGTTGTCGATGACGGACATGTGGGGGAAGAGATTAAAATGCTGGAACACCATTCCGATGTTCTCGCGGACTTTGTTGATATTAATATGTGTGTCTGAAACATTTTGTCCGTCGACCGTAACTTCGCCGGAGGTAATGCTTTCGAGACGGTTGAGACAGCGCAGGAAAGTGGACTTTCCGGAGCCGGATGGGCCGATGATGACGACAACCTCGCCTTCCATAACATCCATATTGATGTCTTTCAGGACTTCAAGGCTGCCGAAGCTTTTTTTTAGATGGACCGTATGGATCATCAGCCGGCCGTCCTTTTTATGTACGCCTCCGAGCAGGCCCTCCTGCGGCGCCGGGACAGCATTTTTATTATTTAAGGAATTGCTGCTGATAATTTCTTCAGAGTGTATTTCCGACATTCATTTTCCTTTCCAGCTTTTTGGCAAGCCTCGAGAGGGTAACGATGACAACCATGTACATGAGCGCGATGATGCCCCAGACCTGCAGGGCAGCGAAAGTATTTCCGACGATAATATTTCCGGCCTTGGTGAGTTCCGGGAAACCGATGACCGAAAGAATCGAAGTATCCTTCAGGGAAATGATAAACTGGCTGATAATAGCCGGAATCATTGTGCGGATGGCCTGCGGAAGCACAACTCTTCTCATTGCTTTCCCGTAGGGAAGTCCCAGGCTCCGCGCGGCCTCCATCTGGCCCTTGTCGACGCTCTGGATCCCTGCGCGGAAGATTTCCGCCATATAGGCGCCGGCATTCATTGAAAGGGAAATTGTGCCGGCCACAAGCGCCGAGAGTTTAAATGAAGAATTGCCGGCGGCCTGCACGAGTGCAGGCACGCCGAAGTAGATAAAATATGCCAGGACGATCAGCGGAACGCCCCGGATACCGTCCACATAGACGGTTCCGATGATATTCAGGGCTTTATTCTTGCTGACATTAAGAAGTCCGAAAAGAAGGCCGATGAAAAACGCAAAGAAAAGTGAAAGAAGCGTCAGAAGCAGTGTCTGACCGAGCGAACGCAGAAGAAGCGTCCAGTAAACCTGTAGAATTGATCCCACAAAAATACCTCCGATCCTCATTCAGGTAAAAACAGAGCAGTTTTTATTTTGTGTAGCTGTCTACAATTTTATCAAAAGCGCCGTTTGATTTAATATCGGCAAGCCCCTTATTGAACATGGACAAAAGCTCTGCATTCTGTCCTTTCTGGACGGCAAAGCCGTAAGAAGAGCCCGCAGCTGTGCAGCCGTCCGGAATGACCATCTGAGCGCCGTTTTTGATGTTGTAGGCCATGACCGGATAATCTTCGAAGCAGGCCTGCGTGTTGCCCGTGATGACATCCTGGTACATGGTCGGAGAATCTTTGAACTCTACAACTTCGAAGCCGTATTTATCCTTAACGGATTTTGCATAGTCGCCGCCGTTCGTGCCGGTTTTGATGGCAACCTTTTTGCCCTTTAAGTCGTCGAAGGTTTTGATGTCGGAGCCTTTTGCCACGGCCATCGTCACTTCTGCGTCATAATAAGCGTCCGAGAAGTCAAATTTTTGCTTCCGTTCGTCTGTAATCGACATTCCGGCGATGACTCCGTCTGCCTGTCCGGACTGGACTGCAACGAGAGCAGCATCAAAACCTAAGGAATTCAACTCATAATCAAAGCCCTGATCCTTGGCGATGGCCGCGAGGATGTCCACGTCGATACCGACGAACTTCTGGTCGGAGTTGGTAAATTCAAAAGGCGGGAACTGCGTATCTGTCGCAATGACATATTTCTTTCCGCTGGCGGAGCTGCCAGAGGCAGTGGCCGTTGAAGCTGTCGATGATGAAGAACCGCAGGATGCCAGCATTGCGACTGCACATACGCTGCAAAGAACCATAGTCAGTACTTTCTTTTTCATAATGTTACTCCTCCTCTGAAACTGTGATATGAAATGTGATTTTGGGTTCCAATCTGCATCTTTGCGGGGATTTCCGCGGCCGCTGCAGATTTTAATGAATTATACAGCATTTTTGAATATTTATAAAGAAAAACTAGATAATTGTCTCGTTCAGCCGCAGATTGGGTTACTGTTCAGGGGGGGCATCGCGGCGCCTCC
>DCDB01000312.1 GCA_002316215.1 Lachnospiraceae bacterium UBA1066
GGGTTCGGCAGTTCTTCATCCGACGTCTTTATGAAAGTCATCTCTTTTCCGCCAAGTCCGACGGGTACTTTTGTCTCCTCCGGCATAAGTCCCCCCTATTCATGTCATTTTCCGGGATACGCTATTACGCTCTCCACACTATAATTTTTCAGTCTTTCACGGCCTTCAAGCCCGGCAAGCTCCATCAGGAAAACCATACGGACGACTTCTCCCCCCAGCTGTTCAACCAGATGGGCTGCGGCTTCAACAGTGCCGCCGGTTGCAATCAGGTCATCGATGATGACAACCTTCTGTCCCGGTTTGATTGCATCTTTATGCATCTCAATCGTTGCCTGGCCATACTCAAGATCATATGTCTGCTGAACCGTCTCGCAGGGAAGCTTGCCTTTCTTACGGATCATGACAAACGGTTTATGAAGATTATAAGCCACCGGCATCCCGAAAATGAATCCCCTCGATTCCGTCCCGGCAATAACGTCGAAATCAAGGTCTTTCACCTTCTCCTGGATTCCGTCAATCGCCAGCTTAAGTCCGTCCGGATCCTGCAGCACGCTCGTAATATCTCTGAACATAATGCCTTTCTCAGGGAAATCCGGAATTGTTCTCACATAATCTTCAACCTTCTCTTTAACCATCGCAAACCTCCTGTGCATAAAATTTACTATATAAATTCCGCCCTCACGCCTTAACTCTTTATTATTAATATTTCAACCTGACGCCTTACTGCAGATATATGAAATCTGCTGCAGGCATTTTTTAAATATTTCTTAGTATAGCATCTTTCCTCTGTTTATGAAAGCACCTATTCTCATTGAAAGTATGTAATCGTTCTCACTGGAAGTGCGTGATCACGATCTGGACACGGTTCCGCCCCATATAGGTATCGATTTCAGGGTAATAAACGATGGAAACCTCCGGGCTCTTACTCACGCGTTCATAAAGAGCGTCTACGTCCTTAAAGCTCAATCCGTCAAATGAAGGGCCCTCAACGGCCGGCTGAAAGCCGAGCTTCCGGGGATCAGAGTCCCCCGAAGCCGTCATCGAGCGGACTCTCATTTTAAGGACAGAATGATTGGCGCCGAAGATACGGGGATGCTCACAGAAGACTTCTTTCTGGGCAAAGAGCGGCTTCGGATTTCCTTTGCCGAAGGGTGCAAGAAGTTCCAGCTCGCCGACCAGCTTTTCCGTAATATAGGAAATTGGCATCGGAACATCAATCAGCACCTTCTCGGAGAAGTCATCCTCCGTAAGGCTGCAGGCTGCATTTATTTTTTTCCGGAAAATGCCGATATTTTCTTCTTTCAGCGAAAGGCCGGCCGCCATAGGATGCCCTCCGAACTTCGTCAGGGTGTCCTGCACGCCGACAAGTCCTTCGAACATGGAATAAGCCGGTGTCGAGCGTCCGGAGCCTTTGACTCCTTCCTCCCCATTTGTCAGGACGAAACAGGGATGCCCGTACTTTTCGCGTATCCGGCCTGCGACGATGCCGGCGAGGCTTTCGTGAACGTCCGGAAGATACAGCACAAAAATCTTATCGTTCTTTATTCCGCCTCCTTCAACGGCCGCTACGGCCTGGGTGACACCTGCTTCGGTCATAGCCTTCCGGCTGTCATTCAGGTTTTTAAGCTCAAGGGCCAGCTTACGGGCCTCTGTCTTTTCCTCTGCTTCAAGCAGAAGGCAGGCGCGCATGGCTGTATCCAGCCTGCCGCTGGCATTCAGGCACGGGCCCAGCACAAAACCGATCTGATAGGTATCCAGCTTTTTTATATCGGTTCCGCAGGCCTCCGCCAGCGAAAGAAGGCCGATATTTGAAGTCTCCTTCAGACGTTTTAAGCCTTCCTTTACAATAATCCTGTTCTCGCCCGTAAGATCGACAATATCCCCTACCGTCGCAAAGGCGGCATACTGCAGAAGGTTCATATCCCTGTCACCGCCCAGTGCAAGAATCAGCTTCCAGGCAACGGCTGCTCCGCAGAGGTTTTTATACGGATAGCTGTCGTCTTCCTGTTTGGGGTCGATTATGGCAGCGGCATCCTTCGGAAGCTGCAGGATTTCATGATGATCGGTTACAATGACCGTCATGCCGAGGCTTTTAGCCAGGGTTATCTGCTCCGAAGCCGAAATGCCGTTGTCGCAGGTCACGATTGTGTCAACTTCATCCACGCCTGCTTCCCGGATAAGGTTCTCATTTATCCCGTAGCCGTCTGTAATCCGGTTCGGGATCTTCAGATCAACCTCGGCTCCGAGTTCAGTAAGACCCTTTTTCAGGATATAGGAAGACATGATCCCGTCAATATCATAATCACCGATGATCCGGATGCGTACTTTTGCACTGATTTTTTTCCGGAGAATCTCTACAGCTTCCGCCATTCCCTTAAGGAGAAACGGATCATGCAGACATTCGGGACCCCCGTAAAGGTATTCGCGTATCGCATCCTCGCCGATGATGTCCCTGTTCCGGATCAGGCGCGCCGTGACCGGATCAATATTGAATTTTGCTGAAATTTCAGAAAAGTCCGCTTTCTTCGCGCAAACCACCCAGTTTTCCATACTGAATATTATGCTCCTTCTTTAAGAAAAGCCATGCTTTCGCATGGCTTTTCGTTTATTTTTTCTTCTTTTTACGGATAACGTTGGGGTTACGGGAACTGCGGACGCCTTCGGCTGCAGCCGTACCTTCAGCCGCATTCTTACCGCCTGCCTGATCAGTGGTTCCTGCAGGTTCGGAAGATGCAGCCGGTTTCTGCAGGGCAATCCTTGCCCGCATCGCCTGATACTCCTTTGCATCCTTGCCGATATGCGTTCTCATAAGGTGCCACAAAGGTCCGGTAATGAAGACAGAGGAGCAGGCACCGGCGACAATACCGACCATCATAGGAAGTGTAAATTCCTTGATTGAAGCCACGCCTACAAGGTAAAGAACAAAGATCGAAGCAAAGGTCGTCAGGTTCGTGTAAATGCTTCGCGTCAGGGTCTGGTTGACGGATTCATCTACTAGTTCGGTATAATCGCCGTTCTTCGGGAAGCTCGGAAGCTTTTCACGTATACGGTCGAAGATAACGATGGTCGAGTTGATGGAGTAGCCGAGGATGGTCAGCATAACCGCGATGAAGGAACCGCCGACCGATACGCGAAGCAGCGCATAAGCCGCTAAGGTAATCAGTACGTCGTGTATCAGGGCGATGACGGCCGATGTTGCAAAGCGCATATCCTTGAACCGGATGAATATGTAGAGCAGCATCAGGACGACGGCGATGATAACTGCCAGAACCGCATCCCTGCGCATTTCATTTCCTACAGTCGCTGAAATATTTTCTGTCGTAATCTTACTTTCGTCGACGCTGAAGTTTTCGGCCAGCTTAGCGGAGAGATCTTCACGTTCCGTCACATTGAGATCGCGGGTCTTGATGATAACCTGATCCGATCCGACAACTTTCTGCATGGAGACATTGGCATCCCCCGTCACCTGCATGACAACAGGTTTGACTTTATCGTCAAGCTGCTGCAGAGTGTAATCTTCGTTAAACTCCACTGTCGTAGCGGTGCCGCCGAGGAACTCCAAAGAATAGTTCAAAGCCTTTTCGCCCTGCGCGGAATGAACGATCATAGCGACAGGTCCAATCAGTATGCAGCAGAAGGCTATGACATAAGTATATTTTCTCATGCGGACAAACGAAATATGCGTTTCCTTTTTCGGGCGCGCCCAGACCTTCGGATTCTGAAGGCCGATGGAATAGACCGCCTGAACCAGCAGCTTCGAAATGACGCAGGCCGTGAACAGAGAAAGCACAACGCCGAGCGCCAGGGTCATAGCGAAGCCCCGGATCGTGCCCGTTCCAAGCGCGCCTAAGACGGCTGCTGCAATCAGCGTCGTAATGTTGCCGTCGAGGATTGCGGACATGGCTTTGTGGAAGCCGGCATTGATAGCGCCCTGAACTGAGGTACCGGCCGTGATTTCTTCCTGTATACGCGCGTAGATAATGACGTTGGCGTCAACGGCCATGCCGATCGACAGGATAATACCTGCAATGCCGGGCAGCGTCAGCGTCAAATCGAAAGCATTTAAAAGGACGAGCATCAACGAAACGTAAATGAGAAGCGCAAAGGATGCGATGACGCCGGGAAGCATGTAAACAAAAATCATGATCAGCATGACGATGGCAAGACCGATGGCGCCGCCGATCAGAGATGTTTTGATAGCTTCCTGCCCGAGCTGGGCGCCGACGACATTGGAACGGAGTTCATTCAGCGTAAGGCTGAGTCCGCCGATACGGATATAGGAAGCGAGGTTCTTTGCCTCTTCAATGGTCGACATGCCTTCAATAACTGCCTTGCCGTCCGTGATTGCCGCGTTAACGGTGGGCACAGATACGAACTTTCCGTCATAGTAAATCCCGATGGACTGGCCGGCAGCATAAGCTGTCTGCGTAGCCGCCGCGAATTTCGTCGTTCCGTCCGCCGTAAAGGTCAGTTCAACGACGTATTTCTTGCCGGAAGTTTCATTTTCAACGGCGCCCTGGGCATCGCTGACATCCGAACCCTCACAGACGATGGAACCGTTCGCCTCCAGATTCTCGATGGTATCTTTAAGTTCATAAGCGCCGGTCGAGCTGTTGTAGGCGTAGTTGTCATTTCCGTCGGTGTTCTTCTGGGCAATGAAATAAAGTGAACCCGGAGTTCCGAGGTCTTCCAGAATCGTATTGGCGTCGGTTACACCGGGGATTTCAACCGTGATACGGTTGGTTCCTTCCTGATAAACCTGAGCCTCATTCGAGTACTGCTGGACACGCTGCTGCAGCTTGTAAATGGTGTCCGACATGTCCGAAGCGGAAGGGTTCGCCGTATCCGCCTCGTAAGTGATGGAAACACCGCCGGACAAATCAAGACCTGTCTTGATGTTTTTCATGGCTCCGGTGCCTGTCGGCCCCCAGCCGACAAGAGCCGTAAAGCACATGAGCGCCGTCAGGGCTAATGCGATGATCACTACGATAATACTGGTCTTCTTCTTCATAATAATGTACCCCTTTTACCTCATTTTATAACCTGTATTTCTAAAGCCTTTCGGCTTTTTTAACTCACTTTGTACTGCCGCCCGGCTTCTTTACTGCCTGGCCGCCATTGATCTGCGGTCTCAGTCTTCCTCAGCTTCCGCAGCTTTCAGCATAATCGCGCATTCCACACGCTTACGTTCGAGACGGCAGCCGATATCATAGACGTCGCAGATACCTCCTGTAAAATTATACGAATTCGCGGCGCAGCCCCCGCTGCAGTAAAAACGCGCAAAGCAGGAACGGCATTCTTTTTTGGCATAGACATTGACGTGCTTGAATTCCTTAACGATATCCGTGCGCAGGACGCCGGCATCGACATTTCCCAGAAGGAACTTTTCATTCCCGACGAACTGATGGCAGGGGTAGAAATCCCCCCATGGAGTTACCGCCAGATACTCTGTTCCTGAGCCGCAGCCCGAAAGCCTCTTATAGACACATGGGCCACCTGTTAAATCTATCATAAAATGAAAGAAATTAAAACCCTTTCCTTCTTTTTTACGGCGAATCATTTCTTTTGCAAGGATGTCGTACTGTTCCATAAGATAAGGAACATCCTCTTCTTTCAGTGCATAATCCGCTTCCTTAGGCGCAACGACCGGCTCTACCGAAATCTGGTCAAACCCCAGGTCAGCAAGATTCAGGACATCCTTCGAGAAATCAAGGTTCCAATGCGTGTAAGTTCCCCGGACATAATACTTTTTCCCGAGGTTTCTCCGCATTTCGGCGAACTTCAGGAATTTCGGGATGATAAGGTCATAGCTTCCGCTTCCGTTCCTGAACGGTCTCATCCTGTCATGGACTTCCTTCCGTCCATCGACAGAAAGAACGACATTATCCATTTCACGGTTGCAGAATTCCATGATTTCATCATTCAGCAGCACACCGTTTGTCGTAATGGTAAAGCGGAACTTCTTCGGCCTGCCGTTTTTTAAGGATTCTGCTTCGAGACCTCTTCCGTAGGCTACAAGCTGCTTTACAACTTCCCAGTTCATGAGAGGCTCTCCGCCGAAAAAGTCTACTTCCAGATTCTGCCGGCTGCCTGAGGATTCAATCAGAAAATCAAGGGCTTTCTTACCAACCTCAAAGCTCATGAGGGCACGGCGTCCGTGGTACTCTCCCTCCTCCGCGAAACAATATCTGCATGCAAGATTGCAATCATGCGCAATGTGCAGGCAGAGGGCTTTGACAACTGTCGGCCGCTCGGCAAATTCTTCGATTGCCGGCGCATAGGGTTCCTCCGTAAAGAGCATCCCATTATTTTTAAGTTCCTCTATTTCAGACAGCGCCTCATCGATTTCATCAGGCTCGCCGTATAAACCGATTTTTCCCGAAGGGTATTCATTTTCCAATCTTCGGCGGATTTCCGCTTTATCTTTTGTTTCCTGCATAATACTTATTGCATCGTAGACGATGTCGTCAACGACATGAACCGAACCGCTCGGCACATCAAGGACAATGGACAGGCCATTGCTCTTATACTGATGAATCTGCATCCTGACTTCTCTCCTTACAATAAAATAAGCAGCGGCTTCTTCCGCTGCGGATCTGCCGCCGCTTCCCGGGCATCTTTCGGCTGTTGTCTTTTCTTAAGACCGGCTTCCAATCCGATGCCGTTTCTTCTTCGGGCATTTTCCCGGCTGCCGTTTTCCGGAGTTTGCTTCCGGTTTCCGGCGAGCCGCACATTCCGCGCCCGTTTCCAAACATTGAATGAGAGGGTCTGTGTTTGGCGACAGGCCCTCTCACTTATTTTTCCATAACGCTATGCTTACTTATGCTCGCAGCTCTGATTTCCCACTGTGCAGCTCGTCTTGCATGCTGACTGGCAGGAAGTCTGGCATTCGCCGCATCCGCCCTTCTTAAGCGTATTTTGAAGATTCTTTGTATTTAAAGTCTTCACATGTTTCATGATGAAGTTCCTCCTTATTAATTTCTGTCATTATAGCACATGATTCATGCACGCACAAGAAAACTTATTCTTTCTTTTGCAGCGGCCTATCCTTCATTCAGCCGCCGCTCATTCTTCCTGCAGGTTTTGTGCGCTTCTCATGCAGCTCATTCTTCCTGTCGTTTTTGTGCGCT
>DCDB01000313.1:0-733 GCA_002316215.1 Lachnospiraceae bacterium UBA1066
AGGCTCTGACTTTCCTGTTGTGTAAGACTCGCCATAATCGTGATCAGTACTTCGCCCTTGGCATCCATCGTGTTGATGGATTCTTTTTCGAAGTAAACCGGAATGTTCTTGTCCTTGAGCTGTCGGATGTATTGAAGGCAGTCAAGGGTATTGCGGGCGAACCGGCTGATGGATTTTGTGATGATCATGTCGATGTTTCCGGCCATGCACTCATCGATCATACGGTTGAATTCCGTACGCTTCTTTGTGTTGGTACCGGAGATACCGTCATCAGCAAAAATACCTGCCAGTTCCAATTCCGGATTTTTCTGAATGTATTCTGTGTAGTGGGTGACCTGTGCGTCATAGCTTGTTTCCTGTTCATCAGAATCCGTGCTGACTCGGCAGTAGGCCGCAACGCGGAGCTTAGGCTGCTCGGACTTTTTTACCGAATTTCCGACCTGGCGTCTGGCCGGAATGACCATTACGTTACCCATCAAACCGCCTCGCTTTCAATGAGGCTGTAGATGTATTCTGCCTGCAGTCTCGGATCATCATAATGCTGCGCAGCGGCAGCAAGGTGGAAGTACGTCGGGACGACCGATGGTTTTATTGCTCTCTTATAATTTAGCCTGCCGAGCTTGCCCGCGCGTTTGATACGCTCAGCTGCAGCGCTTTCGAAGATTTCCTTATCAATAATCGCCGGGTAGAAGTCATCGCCAAGATAGTGCCTGTTTTCCATCATGCGTTTGGC
>DCDB01000313.1:951-6212 GCA_002316215.1 Lachnospiraceae bacterium UBA1066
TTTCCTCGTCGATGATGGCGCATCCATTTTCAATTTTATAGCCGTATGGTGTGTGCCCCATATCATCACATCCTTTCCTTTAGTGCCAGACCGCATTTCAGTTCGAAGCATGCTTCATTTCTGGAGTGAATGATAATGCGGTTTACACTATACTATCTTTCTATCGGGGAAGTGGATGATTTTATCCTCGTCACAAACGGTTTCAACCGCATCTGCTTCTGCTTCAATTATTTCGGCTTCCAGGATGGGACCCTGATGAAGCGGCGGAGCCTTAGGAGTATCTAATATGCCTATGACTTTCTGCCCAAGCTTGCGTAAACCAGAGCGAAGAAGTGGTTCCCCGAATTCCTGCCAGACAATGACGAGAATATATTTTTCTGCTTCATTTCTACGAGCTTTAGCCTGCTCTTTACGAATCATGTCTGCATTTGAACGATTAACAACGGTAGGTGGCTGTGCCGGTTCATGATACGGTACAGGATTTTTAAACTGCGAGGCTAGTTTCCCATTTTTGTTTCGGATTCCTCCGGAGCTGACTTTCTGATCTTTCAGGGGCTCGGGTGCTTCTACGATGTACTTATTCATTTTGGTTTCCTCCTTAATATTTTTTGTTGAGATTGTTTCTTTTTGCATGGACTGCTCCTTTCATAACAGGCGTTGTAATTTATGCGATTTTCATATGCGTTACCCCTCGGTTGAAGGGATCTGGGTATTGATCCGCAATATGGTTATTGCTGAAACTTGTAGCAAGCATATCCTTAATCGCCGTGCCGTGGTTGTAACCGTGAATGACGATGAGCTGGAAGGTTGAATGCACAATATTGTTGATGAAGCGTCTTGCTTCAGAGCATTTCATTCCGTGGACATCCGCGATTATGCGTGGCTCGCTTCCAGGTGCTTCACGGATGTTGAGCCTGTTAAGCTCCTCAGTCGTTAAGATCATTTTTAACCTTGCGATCATAAGCATGTTGTATCTCCTTTCTGGTGTTGAAATTTCTTGCTACCTTACAAAAGGAGTATAATACTTCTCAAAATTCAACAATTATAAATGGGACTTATACAGTTCCATTTATAAAAAGAATTTGATGATATTTTTAAACTGATTTCAAAACTGCTTTTACAGATCCGGTTCTCTGCTTTACCCGGCATATTTCTTGAATGTCATTAAAGCCTAATTCGAAGGCATCATACAAGTCCTGAAGCGTGATTATTATGCTGCTTCCGTCAGAAAGCCGAAAATCAGCATGATCAATAGTCGCGGTCATCATGTCTCCGTATTCGTCATCAAGGACACATTGAAAATCCTTATCAACACTGAAAAACTGGCATACACGATCCTTGTCCTCATAAATATAATCCAGTCTTCTTACAAACTTTTTTCTATCAATAATATCCTGCTTTAAAGATGCGGCAAGCTGTGTTAAATGCTCGAAGTTTTTTAAGCGACATCTTAATAGTGGGCTATCATAATATTTGCTGTTTTTTACGGCCTGCTCTATTTCCTCAATAGACATGTATTGAGCAATTAGTTCATTTTTGTTTTTCCCAAAAGCCATCTGATATGTTTGCTCTGATACAGAGCAGTGCATAAATTCACTACTCTTATAAACAGAGAGTCGAACAGCAGAACCGATTTTTTCATATAGGTAGTATTCACCTGTTTCCGGCACAAGATAGTTGAATGTCTCAGCAAAGATATAGAATGCGTCATCTTTGATTCCTGCACTAATTCGTTCTTTGTAGTTTTTGGTGTCATTAAGAGTTGTAAGCATTCTTTTTAACTCACGATGAGCCATTGATGATAAATCCAGGAAATAATCTTTGAAGTCACCAGTTTCATCTAAATCTTTGTATACTGTTACATCAAAAACATCACTACTATGCTTTTCAAGATAATAATCACCGCTTGTTCCGGACGTTAGTTTATAAACAATCCGATTCTTCTTATCATCAAGCCACATATCAGCAACGCAGCGATATCTAAAGGTGTCATATTCTGTTTCAAGAGAATCGTACTGATCTCCATAAAATAATTCGTTTGTAAAGGTACTTACTTGTTTTTTTAGCAGCTTATAGGGCATATTCTTTTTTCCTGAAGCAGGCTTGACGGAAGTCCTATGATCTATAATGTCTAATTCGGGGAAACCATTTCTTAAAAGCTTTTGATTAATCTGATCAATAGTAAGCGGGGTTGAAAATTGCCCTTCAAGAATCTCTATGAGCAAATCGTCTCTTGGATTCTCTGTGTCCAATCTTGGCATGAAATTGTAGAGGCCTAACGCCTCGTCTGTTTCTTCAGGTTCTAATCGAAGAGCAGCACATATAGCAATAATGCAATCACGCTTTTTCGTGGGTTTATTCATGTTGATAATTTTCCGAAATAGCTCGTAATTGATATCAAGACGGACAGCTAATTCTCTCGTTGTTATGCTTTTTTTTCCGGAGGAGCCTAATTCGAGCTTCCGCTTAGCTTTGATAAAATCTGCGAAAGATGGATATTCTTCAGGGAATTCAGTGGTTTGCTTCTGCAATAGAATGTCGTTGGTAGTATTAATTTTCATGAGCATAGCCTCCTTTTGAGAGCAGTATACACCAATAATACTATGAAAAAGCAAAAAGTGGAACTATATAAGTCCCAATCGAGATAAAAATTTCGGAAAATGTGAGAAACATGAGAATTTTTCATCCAACACATTGATTTTTCGTCCAAAATCAGGTATAATTGGATGAAAAGAAAAGAGCGTTGGACGGAAGGAGTTTGTATGAGATCGTTTGATTATAGCCGGCTTGCTGATAAAGCCTGGGATACAGATATATTAAATCTTGTGGCGAAAATACACGAGTGCAAAGGAAGACAGGATTTATTCATCCGGCAGAAGCCTGTAGAGCTTGAACGGCTTGTTGAAATTGCAAAAATACAGAGTACAGAAAGTTCTAATAAAATTGAGGGCATTGTTACAACAAGTACTCGAATAAAGCAGCTCTTTGAAGAGAAAACAACGCCCAAAAACCGTGCGGAAGACGAAATCATGGGTTACAGGGATGTGCTGAATACCATTCATGAGAGCAATGAGTACATCCCAATCCGTCCTTCGTATATTCTTCAGCTCCATAGAGATCTTTTAAAGAGGGCGGGATTTTCATATGGAGGACATTTTAAGAATGTGCAAAACTACATCAATGAAACAAAACCGGATGGGACGGCGGTAACCAGATTTACACCGGTTGCTCCTTATGATACTCTGGATGCAGTAGAAAATTTGTGCAATGCCTACGAACAGGCAATTGCAAAGGAGCAAATAGATTCTCTGATATTGATTCCGGCTTTTATTTGCGACTTTCTGTGTATTCATCCCTTTAATGATGGTAACGGGAGACTCTCCAGATTGCTCACGCTGCTTCTGCTTTATAAAAATGGATATAGCGTTGGAAAGTATATCAGTATAGAAAAACAAATTGAAAAAACAAAAGACAGATATTACGATACGCTTGAAGAGGCTGATGCCGGATGGCACGAGGAGGAAAATGACCCGACACCCTTCATAAGATATATGCTTCAGGTAATTCTGGCATGCTATACGAAATTTGAAGAACGTGTTGGGATGATGACAGAAAGAGGCACTGGCAGCACAGCGTATGATGTTGTGAAAAAATATACGGAAGAAAAAATTGGCAAATTTACGGGGGCAGATGTTGTGGCTCATTGCCCAAGCGTAGGAAGGTCTTCTGTTCTGGCTGCGCTTAAGAGACTTACTGAGGAAGGTTTTATTGTCCGTAATGGATCTGGACGAAGTACATTTTATGTGCGGACTGACAGCAAATGATTTTCGTCCAGAAACGCTTCAATTTGGACGAAATACGTCAAAGATTGGACGAAAACATATGATGGAATGAGGTGGGGCTAAATGCTGATGTTTTTAGATACTAATGTCATCTGCTCTAATTATTATATGACTGGACCATCGTTTGAGGTGGCTCAAAAGGTTGGAACAATAGTTTTTGGGAAAATTGTAGTGGATGAGGTCTGTAATAAATATAAGGAAAATCTTGAAGAACAGATAGCAAAGGCGAACAAAGCACTTCAGGAATTGAGAAAAACATTGCCTGAACTGAAAATTACTTTGGAAGATATAAATGTGGCGGATGAATGTCATAAGTATAGGGATTTCTTGGAGATGTTTATTCTTGAAAGTGACTGGACTATTGCAGAAGCTTATCCGGACGAAAAACACGAGGTTATAGCGCATAGAGCCATGCAACGAAAGAAACCTTTTAAGGCGGATGGCAGTACAGGCTACAGGGATTGTCTTGTTTGGTTAACATGTTTAAATGTAGCATTAAGTAATCCCAATGAAGAAATCCATTTTATAACCGGTAATACCCGTGATTTTGCAGATTCAAATGATAAAGATAAATTACATCCGGATTTGATGGCAGATTTATCCGAAAGGAATATATCAGAAACCCGCTTCTTTTATTGGAGCAGTCTCAAGAGTTTTATTGATAATTATGCGAAACTTCAATTTGACATTATAGAAAAGCAAGAAACACTTGTATCTGAGATAGAAAAGAATGAAATGGGTTTTCTTGCGCCGATACAAGAATTCTTAAATTCTAAAGCGGTCGGTTGCAATCTGTCCGGATTCGACGTGTTTGTACCCGGTTATAATGAAACGCTCAAGATTTTTGAGAGTGATGTGGGACCGCAAATTGAAGAGGTCTCAGAACTTGATGACGATAATCTGCTGTTAAGCATAACAATCGATGGCGTTGGGGTAGTTGTATCTACTTTGAATAGTGCGGACATCAAGGAAATAGAAGAATATGAATTGGAAGTAGAAGTTATAAATAAAAATGATGATATCTGTGATCTGGAGACTACTTTGGGTGTACAACTCCAATTAAGAGCGGTTTATAGTAAAATCAATAAGAAAATTACTTCTGTTGAGATTGATGATATTGACGATTACAATTGCCCATATTGTCCGTATTAAAAAGTCGATATCTTTCCAACGACAGCGATTTTATAGATATTTTTCCGCATACGACTAAAATGAACGATATTTTCCAGCATATGTCTAACATCTATGGCATTGTCTCACGGCACGTCGAGACGGTTGTATAGATGGAGCGCCAGTTCGGCACCAGAGATATAGTCGGGTGAAACTCCCGGCCTGATAAAGTTTAGCAAACAGTCAGTACCCAGCCTTGGAGCCGAAGCCGTAAGGTGAGGTTTAAGCGTAGGCAGGGAAGCATGAGAG
>DCDB01000102.1 GCA_002316215.1 Lachnospiraceae bacterium UBA1066
ATATGTTTGACAAACCTACACTCACGAAAAAAAGAAGAGAGCAGGATGCTTCTTCCTGCATCCCGCCCTCTCCGGCGTCTTTATCTTCCATAGCTTTGTACTTCATCAGAAGTTCTGCAATCATTGTAGAACAACGAATGAAGTCCTCGTTATGCATCAATTCATTGTTCATCGCTTGTTTCTCCTCTGTAAAACGCCTTGTAACGCTCATTTGCCCCGAGTGGATAAATATATCGTCCACGCTCTGATCGCTGCAAAAAATGGAGTAGCTACCCCTGTTTTGGAGCAAGGAAAGGCAAATAAACGGTGCTGTTACGGTTGCTCAATTGAAACTGCTTTCTGCCTTTTACTGCGCTGTCTGAATGCAGTCAGGATCTCCGGCGGGATGTTGTACAGCATCGAATGAAGCTCCTGAAGCTCCTTTTCCATACCGGCATATTTGAGCCTGTTAGCGATCCTCTCTTTTCCAGCATCTTCCGCTGTCCGGAGCTTACCTTCCAGTTCTGCATTTTCAGCAGTGAGTGTCTTGTATTCGGTGTCGTATTTCCTGAGCTTTGTTTTCATCACCTCAACACCGTGAATATACTTGTCCAGAAGCTTTTCAATCTCCGCTGCGCGAGATCTGGCATTCAGCGGATTTGTGCCGGAAAGAAGCTCCATGATCTTATCCCTGAGACTGTTCAGATGAACGGCTTCCTTGTAGAGCCTTGGCGGGATGTGCTCTCTGCCGGTCTCGCTTGCACTTTCTCCGCGTTCCAGTTCCGGATACTTCTTGACCATGTGCTTCCAAAACTCGTCCTGCCACCAAGTCAGCTTCTTCCGGTTGCCGACGATATCTTTTGCGGATAACCGTCCGTCTTCCGTCAATGGTACGAAGCAGAGGTGCATATGCGGTGTTTTCTCGTCCATGTGAACGACTGCGGAAATGATCGTTTTTTCTGCCTGATGCTCCTTGATGAAATCCAAAGCATAGATGAAGTATTCTTTGATTTCCGCTCGTTTCTTTCCCTTGAAGAACTCCGGGCTGGCCGTCACCAGCGCTTCTACCACACGCACACTGTCAGAACGTGTCCGGCAGCCTGCCTCCGCGATCTGCTTTTCCGCTTCTGCACGATACTTTCTCTGCGGTGTGATCAGATGGAAGTTATACTGGCTTCTGCTCGTATCCACATCCGGATTACTGGCGTATTTCTCCTTCGTCCGTTCGTTATGAGCTTCGATATGCCCGATCTCCGGGCCTTTGTATTTTGCGAATCGTAAGATTCCGTATTGTGCTTTCATAATTCCTCCGTAAAAAAGTGAATTGACTGAAAAGTACGTGTACCAAGTGTACCTGTGTACGGCTCCCGGTACGTTCGGTACGGATAGTACACGTACTTTCGGGTTGGTTCCGTTTTTTAGTAAGGTCTGCTGATCAGCTCGATACCGATAAAGCCTCTGGCAAATCTGCCGCCGCCGATATTCACCTTGTTTGTGTATTCAAGGCCGTACCTGCTCTCGTTCTGTTTCAGATAGGAACAGAAGCTTTTCTGTACAAGAGCACTGAGCGCATTATCCTCGCACCACTGCTTGTAAACGGAGTACAGATCGCGGGAGCTGACTTCATAATCGGCTTTGAACCGGATATATCCTTCCGAACCAAGGAAATCGATGACGTTGTTCCCGTCGGAAATGGCCGCTTCCAGATTTTCCCGCGCTGCCTTACTGACCGTGAACCGGTAGTCGTTTTCGATCAGCCGGTGCAGTCCTTCCAGTGCCCAGAGGAAGATTCCTTCCGCTTCGCTGCACATCTTTTCTGCAAGATAGGGATCGTCCTTCCGGTTCGGATCTTTCTCTCTGGCTGTCAGAATGATCTGCCTTCGGAAGAAACCAACGCTCCGGTCATAGAGTGATTGCAGCGTTCCGTTACTGAGTGCCATGAACCGTACATACAGGTCTCCCTGATAGCTCTGCCGTCCCTTCTTCTCCAGATCCATGGGAAGCTCTGCTGTAATGATTGCCTTGATGGTATTGGTCTGGGGCAGTGCTTCCAGCTTCATATCATCGTCCACCATGACGAGCGTGTGTTCCAGATCTGCCGGTGCAAAGGAGTTGGTCTCTACCTTGGCAATGCTCCCGGTGTTCATGTTAGAGCCGAGCAAAGCGCGGAGCACAAGCCCGATACGGCTCTTTCCTTCACCGCCCTTGCCGGTGAGAAGCAGCATCTTCTGTCCCTTAGTGGAAGGAATGAAGCAGTAGCCCATGAACTCCTGCAAGGTAGGAATATCCTCTGGCATAAGAAGCTCTGAGAGAAACCGAAGCCATGTTTCCGGTTCAGGCGCATCCGGGTTATAGGCGACCGGCAGTCTGTTTCGGCAGAAATCCTTCTTCTCAGAAAACGTGCCGTCCAGATAATAGGTGCCGTTCTTCACATGGATGCGATCCTGAAACAGCGGCAGGGAGGCAGTACAGCACTCCATACGCATGACATCCAGCAGACCGGTTACACGCTTTGCGATTCCGCTGGTGACATAGGGCTTGATCCGATTATAGATTTCCTTTTTCAGCCTGTTTTCGTCAGTAACACGACCGTTCACGGTAAAGAAGGTGTCGTTGATCGTGATCATTGGAAAATCCCGGATGAACTCCGCGCAGAACAATGCTTCATTGATCTTTTTCCCGTCGAACCACTCCGGAAGGATGATGTTTCCGTTTTCACTCATGCAGCTTCACCTTCTTCCGAAAGATCGAGAAGGCGATCCAGACGCTTTTCCAGTTCTGTGATCTTGCCGTCTTTGAGAAGTTCCTTGGTGGTTATCACACGAAGCTCCAGATCACCGACGGTGAGAATGTCTGCCAGATACTCGATATAATCCTTCATCTGACAGGCTTCCACAAAACGGTCATCCAAGGGCTCGTCCGGTGTGTGCGGCGCATAGAGCTTTTGCCAGCTTTCCAGAAGATGCAGATAATCGCAGAGCACCCGAAAGCAATACTGCTCGTCTTCCCGGAAAGCATGGATTATCTTATGTTTCGGTTTTGCGAGCGCTGCCGCGGCAGGCGGGTTATCCGGATCAATGCCGAAATCTGAAGCGAGCTTTTTTGCCGCCTCGAACTTTCCCAGGTCAAAGAGCTGAGCTGTCAAATCAATAACATCGCCGGTCGCTCCGCAGCCAAAGCAGTAATAATAATCGTCGTTCAGCTTCATACTCGGATGCTTATCCGGATGAAACAGACAACAAGTCATGTTGTTTTTGCAAATCTGCAATCCGTAATACTCGGCTGCCTGCCGAACCGGAATCGCAGATTTTACAGTTTCAAAAATATTCAAAGTGGTCTTCCTCCTGCGTTTTCATTTATTCGATCGATCGTGAGACCACTTTACCGCAAAAAAGAGCGACCCTCGTTTTTACACGAAAGCCGCAATTTACGGAAGTATAGACGATAAAAATTGCAAATCTGCAATTTTGAGCCTATAATAAGAATTGCAATACTGCAATCAGGAGGTATGTGTGATGAAAGATATTCGAGAAAGGAACGAAGATACCGCCGGTTACCGAATCTCTGAACTCAGAAAAGACCGGGACTGGAATCAGAAGGAGCTTGCCGAAAAGCTCTACGTCTCACCCTCGCAGATCAGCCGCATAGAAAGCGGAGAAACCGAAAGCGTGAATATCGGAATATTGATTTCCGCCGCAAAACTCTTCCATGTTTCTACGGATTACCTTCTTGGGCTTACGCAGATCACTACCCCGAAAAGTTATGATATTTCAGAACTAAGTCTTTCAGAAAAATCCATCCGCAGGCTGATGTTCGGAACGATAGATCAGGATATCCTGAACCGTCTGTTGGAACATGATTTATTCCCAACTCTCTGCAAATACATCCGGTACTATTTTGATGATACAATTGCCAACGGGATCATGGGCAGAAATGAGATCATCGACCTGGCAACCGGATCACTCACTGATCTTGCAAAGGAAGACCCGGCCAGAAAAGCCGAAATCAATGAAGATAAGAGCTTCCTAAAATCACAGAAAATCGGAGTCCACGAAGCCGACATTGAAAAGATAAAAAATATCTTCATGCAGATCCTGCGGGATATAAAAGGAACCATCAATGTTCCGCAATCTACCGGTGCAATTGCAACTGCGGAGGCTGTTCAGGGAATTCGAGACGCGTTACCGGACAAGCCGGATTCTGAACTGAATGCTGATGATGTTTCCGGCGCAATCGCAACCTATGTTGGGAAAGTTCTCCCTATGGATAACGGCACTTCGGATCTGCTGAAACAGCTGGCAAAGCAGATGCTGGAACAGTCCCTTCCGGACAATACAGAAGGCTCCGACGAGTAGTTTTTACATCCCTTTTACGACCTCCGTTGTCCCGGAAAATCACTCTGCCCGGCATCGTGATTTTCAGAGACAACTACACCCGAACAGAGCACATTTGCAATCAGGCGACATTGCAAATATCCTCAGTTCTGCTGTCACCGAAAAGTGGATCCGCTGCTCATCCGTTTCCCACAGACTTCGCACCTGTCGCCCCTTTTCGCGCCAGTGGTCACAAAAGGTATAACACACTAGACTTTGCAAGCAAAATCGTGTGCCAAGTGGAACGCTGTTCCCCTATGGAACCCCATGCCAACAGGCCGTTTCTCACGCCTATTGGATGACCCGGAGCCAAAAGGAGAGCGCCGCCCTCCTTTGGAAACCACCCGGCATTTCCTTCGCCGATTGTGCGTACAAACCGGTAATTTCATTTGAGATACACCCGACTTAGGAAATGGAAAAAGCGCTGCGCTTTCTCACGGAAATTGAGAAATAACACAGTACTTCTCGCTTTTAAATCATAGCTCGTCAATCACCTATATCCCCGTGCCATGAAGTCACCAATTTCTCGTATTCGGGCATAAAAAAGCGACCAACTTTTTTTACTGTTGATCGCTATTCCTATGCCTTTTTTCTTACTTTGAAATGTACTGACTCAGAGACTCACATAACTCCTCGGCAGGAAGATTGGGAGAAGAACAATAAATCTTTCCTTCAGATGACTGCCAAACGACAACCTCTTCAATGTTGGTGCATTCAATGACATAATAATTTCCAGGGATATCTGGATTCTTTTCTTTTTCTGCCTTTGTAACTGCAACAACATTCAACCTCGGAGATTTCGTAATTCCGGTCAATTCATGACCTCTGTATGCGGCAATCCCATAATGTTTTAGGTACTCCCTATACTCATCAGAGAATGACAGACCAAGCTCGGTTTCAGCAGCGAGGATTTCTTCATCAGAAACGCCGTTTCCATGAAGAAGCCGTTTCATTTCTTCAAACACATCAATGATTTCACTCATAAATTGTCTCCTTTCAATCAGGGAACAAGAAATTCTGCAAGTGAGATCCAGAATTCTTCTCTTTGTAACGTCCACTCTGCATCAGAAAGCAGACTGTGAACTCCAGCACCATTTGCTATATTAACATCGTGCAGAATAGGATTGTTTCCACCGCCAGTGTGTTCAAATTGAGTCAGAATTGCCAACGGAGAATCTACACTCTGTCCGATATGGTGAAGCTGAAATGCTTCTCCTGTAACTGGATCAATGGCAGCATAACCTTGACGCATCCGCTCGAGGTTCGTAACCGTTTGACCAGCGAGTTCACTTTCATAGGTTAAGTCAATGGTACGGATCAATGCCGCCTGCCCATTAATCGTTTCCGAAACTAAGCCAGCCTGTTCAAAATAAATGACGCCTTCCTCTGTTGTTCGGAAAAGTTCTACGAGTTCAAGAGGGTATCCCGTCGTCATACAGATAGCCGCCATATCCTGAATAGCCAAACCGCCATTTTCTGCAATCTCTAATAACGCATAATACTCATCCATAGAATGAATCTGTCTGACAAAGTTTGCAGGAAGATTTGTTTCCTGAATAATCATTGCTGCTTCGTTCAACGTAAGGCCGCCCTTGGCTGCTGTTTTTAGCATTACAAGCTCTGATCCACCTCCGAAAATACTTCCGGTGATTGCTCCCCACTTGAATGACTCGCTGCCTGCCAAAGCACCTGCTTTTAACGCTTCGTTGAAATCGCCCGTTTGCATACCAGTCACAGTTCCGGATATGACTGCGCTGAATGCCCCCGATGATGCTGCAAAAATAGCACCTGATTTTGCTGATGCCGCGAAAATCATGCTCACTGCCGGAGCTCCAACTCCACCAGAGACTACCGAAACAGTAACACAAACAAGGATAACTCCAGTCCCTATTGCAACATTCTTGATAACCTTCTCGTATGTGTCATCATAGGCTTCAAAAGGAACAACGGTCGTTTCCCCATCATCGTCCAATGTAAATACATACCTAGTTCCCTGAAACTGTGCATCAAGGTCAGCGAGGCTGTAACCAAAGAATACATTGGTCTGAGAATTGTATGCCAGTTCTTCAAGATATTCTTTCGAGATATAGGTTGAACTCACATTATCAATTCTGTATTGTGTGGGATCCAGCTGCGCTGTCAGGTCTGCATAGACCGCATTTTCAAAATCGCTTAACAAATTAGGATCATTCAGCCCAGTATAAGTAGGAGCCACAGGAATATTCTTTGATGGTGACGGTGCATGAATATCCCAATCAGCTTCTGGTGCAACAGTACTTTCTCCCGATGATTCTGACGCAGCAGTACTTTCCTCTGGCGTTTTTGCTTCAGTTGATGCCTCAGAAGTGTCATTCGTTGTCTGTTCTATCTCTGTCTGATTCGAACTTGGTGCTTCAGATGAAGGTGCCTGTGTCGAAGGAGTACTCGAAGCACATCCTGATAACAGCAATGAACACGCAAGTATAATAGCAATGATTCGTTTCATTCACTCCGGCCTCCTTTATTCACCCTTCTTTTTTCTTTTTGACATCGTTACTCCACCAATGCCAGCAGCAGCAACAAGACCAATAACTACGGGTACCGCAGGACTGCTTTTCTTTTCTGTAGTACCTTCTTCGATGTTTTCTTCGGTAGACTGAGTTCCTGTAGATTCATTCTTAGGTTCTGTAGCCTCCGAAGCTTCTGAAGATGCCTCTGCTGTAGGTTCTGGCTTGGATTCAGGTTCTGATGTTTCTTCCGTTGTTGTCGGTTCCGGTTCTGTCGTTGACTCAAGTTCTGTCGTTGGTTCAGGCATTGTCAGTTTACCGTCATTTCCAATCGTTGCCCCTTGGCTAACCTGAGCATTAAGTTCCGTCACAGAAATCTTGTTAACGGAAAGCGCCCTCATATATCCAGTATTTCCAACATATATCGTTTTAGTCGTGTTTTCTCCAGTATAAAGGTTCTTTACACTAAATGTATAGATTCCTTCGTCAACATACTGATCACCGTCTTTTGCCGGTCGATTGAAACGAACATCCTCAACATAACCATTGGCACCTTCTGTAACTACTGACCGCTGAACATCAATCGTCAGATATCTTGATTTTGCCATGTCCAGTTTGAATCCATTAGGTGTAATCGCCTCATCTGTTAATTCTGTTCCTGTCGAAACATCAAAAGGATAAACCATGCAGTTACCGTTACGGATTGAAAATCTGAAATAAATTCTGTAATTAGTATATTCGGGTACAATTTCAACTCCGACCACTTGGCGAGGAGTATTCTTGATTTCATAATCAAGTGCAACCTCGTAATCACCCTCTTCAAAAAATTTGACTATGGTATCCGCACTTGTAGTCGCATTTGCCTCAAGATAATTCGTATATATCTCCGGCTCATGAGCTATTCCTTGATGATCCGTATAGCGAATTATCAGTGTACCTCGTCCCATGTCTGTTTTTCCAGTCTGGAAATACTGATCATAACCGTTACTGTCATCATTGATGCTGAGCTTACTGTCTCCGTTTAACTGGTTAATATCTTGCTTTAAGTTAAACCAAAGAGTTACCTCATCACCAACATTCTTTAGAAAAACGGGAATCTGAGAATTATTAGGATCAACGGTCTCACGAGTATATCCGCTAACGAAGAATTGCCCGAGAGTCCATCCATAATGTGGATCCTTAATTGTAAGTGCATCAGAGCCGGAATAGCCGTTATCCTTGCCGGTATTTACAACGGAACCCAGGTTCTTTGTCATTGTAACTTCGCCGCTTCTTGCATCGCTATTGATGTCATAAAGGTAAAACTCGTAAATCTCAGTGTTTTTCTTGTAATCAAACTGTTCTGTCTTTATTGGTCCAATTTTCTTCTCGCCGGTTTTTATGCCTGTTTCATAGACAACAATCAAACGGAAAAAGGTACCATTAGTCATCTGAAGTTCTTTTGTTGTATAGAAAGAGGAGGACTGAGCCGGTGTTTCAGAAAACACGTTTGTGATCGTTTTGTCCGTCACCCAAGTTTTACAATCTTTTGATGACTGCAAAATGATTGCTCCGAACCCAATCTTAGAATCGAGCTTGAGTGAATCGATCTTTTTCCCATTATCTTCTACCAAATGCCACTGATCTGCTGCAGCATTCAGCAATGCGTCAGTATAGGAATAAGTGAAATCTACTGAGCCTCCATTTATTCCGTAAGCAATAATATTGTCCTTTTTTCCTTCATTTGAGATATTTCCGGATATCTTGAAGGTGCCGTATGTATTCGCCCCCGATGTGGAGGCATAGACTTCAGAAGAAGAGTACTCATAGTCACTCTTCTCATCAAACTCATATACAGATCCCTCAATAGTTTTGCTCGTTCCCGCAGCAAAAGCCGTAATTGCGGTTCCGTTGATCAGATAGCAAAAACATGTCAGTATTAAACCAACCAACAGTACCTTCTTGATGCGCTTCATTAGAGTAATCCTCCCTTTATTTCTGTATCATTATTATGATAACTAATGACCTGTCCATAAAAACGGACAGCATCAAAAAACTGCTTCAAGTCACGAATTCGTGACCTAATTTTCCGAAGTAATCTCCATAATGTCATCAATGGTACAATCCAGAACTCCACATATTTTCACAAGTACATCGACACGTACAGATTCATTCTTGCTCATATGTGCCATCGCATTTGTGCTGATTTTTGCTTTTCCAATCAGTTCTGTTTTGGTCATATTCCTATCAATCAGAATATGCCATAATTTGTTGTAGTTGACTGCCATAAGATATCTCCCATTATAGCTATTAAACAGATACTGATGAGTACAACTCACCAATGCTATTGTATCATCAATGCGCCAGATTTTCAATATTAATTTGAATTACTCAAATTGATCATGCAATAGATAATCCGTATTACAGTCAGCTATGGGACGAAGGAATATTGTTGGGCATCTCAGTTTGGAAAACAGTAAAGCTCACTAAATTGATCGCCGGTGACCTTCGTGGTTCACCGGCGATTATGACTTATCATATCAGTTTTCGATTTGACTATGTTCGCATCCAGCGGAAAGGTATTCTTTCAGGCCGGTGCTCAATACAAGCTGGGCATATTCCAACGGCTTATTGTAAATCAGCCAGTCCAACTCGCTGCGTTGAAACCGATTTTCCGCAAACTGATTTTCAATGCCTATCGTATCAATCGCAATCTTTGATCCGCCTGCATAGCAAAGCTCGACACAGGCATTATCCATATTGTACTCGCAAGAAATAAGCTGTTCCATTGTTCGCCTCCCGTTATATCATCCCGAAATGCCTGAAAGCATCCAGGATCGCGTCTTCCTTCTCCTTTGTACAGTTCGGCTGTTTGGAATCCTCTGACTTAGGCAGATTATAATTCTCCCTTTCGATAATCCCGCATTTCCGCTTTATCTGTGCGATATTCAGGTTAGAAACCTTCAAGCCTGTATGCTCCATCACGTAATCTATGATCTGCTCATAGGTTGCCTGGCCGCGCTTATCCTGCACCAGTTCTTCCACATCCACATCAATGTTGACATGGGTTACGGGATTTCTCAGAACTAAGAGACATACCGTCTCCACATGTGATAGTTAGGCTTTTTCGGGAACAAGTCCTAAAACAACCAGAACTATTGATATTATTAGCTTTTCCAGACATTTATCAAAACCTTGATATCTAACTTATCGCTTCGTTTAAGTAGGCTATTTGTGTTTTTGACAGGTTCAAAAAATAAAATCTATTGTTTTATAAATCAGAAATCAATAATTATTTTTCTGCACTTCCTGCATGTAAAGGCAATGGGGTATTCTGTTTGTTTTGGAAGAATAGTTACATAAGGCGGCAGCCTGATTGCATTATGCTTATTAAATTCTTTTTCAGTATATAGCTTTGGTATTGACTCGCCGTCAGGCAAAAAATATACTCCTCCGCGGCTCCTAACAATTCCTTTTTCCATTTCTTCATTACAATATGGACATCTCATTCATCACACCTCACAAATTCTAATATTCCTGTTTCTTTTTCGAACTATATTTCTGACTACTGCGACGCTTACCGTCGCCATCCGTGACGATATTGCTTCGCTTTTTCTTTTCGTCCTGAACCGCCCTGAACTCGCTCTCCGTTATAATCGGCGGATGACATTCTTTCATCTGAAATTCATATTTTTGTGTAGCAGAATCCAAAAGTGTAACCGTACCTGTGTACTTCTCATTTTCAAGCATCTTCTCTATAGAGCGTTTGCTCCATGTTTCTTTACCGGTAGGGGAAGGAATGCCTGCGTCTGATAATTTCTTTATGATACCAAGCACACTGGCACCATCCAGATACCATCTAAAAATATCTCGCACAACCTTAGCCTGTTCATTGTCAATTACAAGCTCACCATCTTTATTCTTGATGTAGCCGTACAGCTTTCGTTTGTAGAGTCCAGAGGTACCGTTTGCCGCTCTCATAGCAAGTCCCATGCGGATGTTTTCGCTTCGGCTCTCATTTTCGGCCTGAGCGAAGGATTCCATCACCGAAATCATAAGATTGCTGTCAACTTCATCGGTATCCAGATTTTCTTCTTCAAATATGATTCTGACGCCTGCTGCTTTCAGCCTATTGAGTGCTGATAAGGTCTCTACAGTATCTCGGCCAAATCTACTGATGCTTTTTGTCAGAACGACGGAGATGTTGTGAGCTTCGCATTCTTTAATCAATCGTTCAAATTCTCTACGTGGAACTTCTCCCTTTGCTGATGCAATGTCGATAAAAACATCTGCCAGCCTCCATTGGCTAACATTCGCAACCGCTCTTGTCAAAGCGGAAATCTGTGCTGCAAGGCTATATAACTGTTCTTTTTCGTTCGTACTTACCCTGCAATAGATTCCAACTTTCCTTTCCAGACGGTCATTCTTTGCCGGAATATACCAAATCTTTGAATCCACAAGCTCACCTCCTGTCTAAATATAGCCTAATTATATCACGCTTAATCGCAAATGATAAGTAGGCAATTATTACTCTCTAAATGCACAAAAACACAATATGTTGTATGTTGGTAATGGATTTTAACTACATATTGCGTGACATCAATACGCAGCACTCCACGTGATAAGTTTGCGGGAACAAGTCAACGCATTGAACCTTGGTGACCTTGTAGCCGTTATCTAAGAAGACCGGCAGGTCGTTTTTTAAGGATGTTGGTTTGCATGAAATGTAGATGAAGGTATCCGGTTTATAGTCAATTATTTTTTGGATAGCTTTTGGATGTATGCCTTCACGGGGTGGGTCCAGGACTATTATGTCCGGCTTATCACTCAGCTCATCTATTTTCTTTAAAACATCTCCCGCAATAAAGGTGCAGTTGGCTAAATTGTTGAGTATTGCATTTTCGTTTGCTTTTTCAACTGCTTCTTCCACTATTTCAATACCGATTACCTTTTTTGCAGCAGGAGCAAGTATTTGCCCGATGGTACCGGTTCCCGAATACAGGTCAAATATAACCTTGTCTTTTGTGGTCCCGATGAAGTCTCTTACTATTGAATAGAGTTTTTCCGCTGCCAAGGAATTTGTCTGAAAGAAGGAAAATGATGATATGTTAAATTTAAGTCCCAAAAGTTCTTCCGTTATTTTGTCTTCCCCATAGAGGACCTTCATTGTGTCGGCCTTTGCCGCGTCTGCAACCCCGTCAAATATTGAGTGGGCTATGCATTTTACTTTGCCCCGGAGGTTCATGGATAAAATCAAGTCTACAAATTCTTTTTCATTTAAATTGCCTTGGCTTGTAGTGATTAAATTAATTAGAATTTCTCCTGTTTTTTCTGCTTTTCTCACCAATAAATATCGTAAAAAACCAATTTTAGTGGTTTTGCTGTAGTGCGTTTGACTATTTCCACGGAAATAATCTAATATACGACATAATATTTGTCGAAAATCTTCATCGACGATTTGACAGCCGTGGGTGTTTACAATGCTGTAAAAGTTATTTCTTTTATGCAAGCCCAAGGATAAGGGACCGCCCTTTATTTCATCGCCGAATGAAAATTCCATCTTGTTCCTGTATCCGGTCTTTTTGGGACTTGGAACTATAGGCAGAAATTCATAGTTTTCTGTCAATATTCCATCTAAAATCTTTTTAACCAGATGAGTTTTTATTTCAAGCTGCTTTTCATAGGGAACCGTTTGATAAGTGCATCCTCCGCATGAACCAAAATGCTCACATGCCGGTTCTTGCTCAAAAGGTGCTTTTTCCAGCACTTCCAGTACTTTTGCTTCTGCATTGTCCTTTCGTGACCTTACCACTCTTGCTCTTACTTTTTGTCCCGGGAGGATGTTTTTTATTTTAATAATTTTATCATCAAAATTGGTTATTCCAACGTTAGGGAATTCTAAATCATTTATTCTTACTTCAATAATGTCGTTTTTTTTCATGAGTTACTCCTTTTTATGAGATTCTTCGCTGCGCTCAGAATGACACCTTTCCAGAATGACATGGGGACACACCTTAACAATTACATATTAAAGGAATGTCCCCATTATAGCCACAAAAACTTTTAATTTTCTTAACTCATTCTTCTTTTTCTTACCTTGCATGTTTTCAGGCAGTTTACATTTTCGTCCGCAATTATGCAGCTCAAATACTCCTCCACCTCGAGAGCATTTTCCATGTCAAGGGTGCTTTTTGCTATTAACTCCATGTCTTTTTTATTTATATTTCGGACTATATATCTTGCCCTTAGTATTGTAGGGGAATTCATGCTGAATTCATCAAGGCCCATTCCCACGAATACCGGTATGAGCTTGGGGTCGCTGGCCGCTTCGCCGCACATGCCCACCCAGATACCTGCCTTATGGGCATTGTCTATTATTCCTTTTATTAATCTTAAGAGGGCAGGATGGTATTGGCTATAGAGATATGATAATTTGGAGTTTAACCTGTCAACAGCCATGGTGTATTGAATCAAATCATTGGTGCCGATGCTGAAAAAGTCAACTTCTTTTGCCAATAGGTCTGATATTATTGCAGCTGAAGGGGTTTCAATCATGACGCCGATTTCTAGATCGTCCTTGAATTTTATTCCTTGTTTTGTCAACTCATCCTTGGCCTGCTGGAGGATTTTCTTCGAGTCCTTCAGTTCCTTCATGGTTGAAATCATGGGAAACATTATTTTAACATTACCATAAACACTGGCTCTTAATATAGCCCTTAACTGTGTCCTGAATACCTCTACGTTTCCCAGACACAGCCTTATAGCCCTGTAGCCCAAAAATGGGTTCATTTCTTGTGGAATGTCAAGATAAGGGACGCACTTATCTCCTCCTATGTCCAAGGTCCTTATTATGACCGGCCTGTCTCCCATTTTAACAAGGACTTCCCTATACTGCTCAAACTGTTCGTCTTCGGTAGGCTGGTGTTCCCTGTTCATGAAAATAAATTCGCTTCTGAAAAGGCCTATGCCTTCCGCATCATTTTCCAATGCCATATCCACATCATTGGGAATTCCTATGTTTGCCGACAAAGTAACCTTAAATCCGTCCAAGGTTACAGAAGGCAGTCCGATTTGTTTTCTTAATTCCTTTTTAATTTCTTCTTCTCTTATCTTTTTCTGGTTATAGAAGAATAATTGTTTTGCATTGGGATTTACAATAACTTTGCCGGTCCTCCCGTCACATATAACGGTATCGCCGGCTTTGATTTTATCGGTTATATTATTTAAACCTACCACGGTAGGAATGCCCATTATACTTGCTATAATAGCAGCATGAGATGTTTTGCCTCCCGCTTCGGTGATCATGGCTGCAACTTTTGTCCTGTCCAACTGTGCCGTATCGGAAGGAGTCAAGTCCTTGGCAACAATGATGGAGTTGTCTTCCAGATGGGATAAATCAAGGGGGTCAATCCCCATCAGAAGCCTTATTACCCTGTTCATTGCATCTTTTATATCTTCCGATCTTTCCCTTAAGTATTCATTTTCAATATTTTGAAACATTTTAATATAAGCATTGGATGTTTCACTCAATGCATATTCGGCATTGACGCCTTCGGCAATTATCCTGTTTTTCACTTCTGAAATGAATGTATCATCTTCCAACATCATTTCATGTGATTTGAAGATTTGGGCTTCTTTCTCGCCCAATTCGTCAATTGTTGAATTGTACAAGTCATTAAGCTGTGCTTTAGCGGTTTCAAGAGCCGTCATAAGCCTGTCTAATTCTTTGTCAACGTCATTAACAAGTTTTTTCTTTACGTTAATTGCTCCTTTGTCAATAATAAAGGCTTTACCTATTCCAATACCCGGTGAGACTCCCAAACCTTTCATAACTTCACGACCTTTCAGCTTACTCATCTCGATACAACTATTCAAAGTCATATAATTATATTATACTTTTCATGTCATTGTCAATCGAAAAAATATTGCAATTTCAACATTACGGGATAAGGTTTTCATGAAAAAAGGGTCCCTTCAAAGCTTTTGCCCTGGGACCTTTTTGTATTCATCATGTGAATTTCTGTTTTTATTGCAAAAACAGTCAAGACCAATCAAATGACATGTCTCCTTAATTTATGGGGATATGCAGCTTATTATTGTCTGCATTCTGGTCATCAATCATTCCCATTACGTATTCTTGTATAAAGCATTCTTCTAAACTTTCCACAATTTTGAACCCTTCACTTTCGATTTGTTCCTGCAATGCTTCATTCCTGTAGCCCGAGAAATATTTTTTGTTCATTTCAACAACAGTTTTGAATACTTCCTGCTTTTCCTCATCCGATAAATCCAACAGCTCTATGCTTTCTTTGTGCTTTCTGCACAAATTTTTAATGAAAAACATCTCGGAATAATCATTGAATGAAAGTAAATTTTCATCCTCCAAGTTATTTTCCAAAGCATATTTTTCCACATCAAGCTTTCTTGTTTCGTAGTCATAGCCCTTGGAAGGTGAATAGGACAGCTGTCCGTACTGGTGATTGTATACAGGCAGGCTGCTTGTTGCAATATCGTAAATCGTATTCCCTGTTTCTATTGATGTATGTGATTTAATATCCTGAATATGTATATGTCCCGACAAGACAACCTTTATGCCGATTTCATGGAAGGTATTGAGGACGCTGGTGTTGTTGTCCACCGTGTAGTCTTCCCATATAATATCGCTGTGGTCCAGTAGATTGTGATGCATCACAACTATGATTTCAGCATTTTCTTCCTTGGCCATGTCCGAGCATGATACGATCCAATTGAGGGTATCCCTGTTTAAATAGCCGCCCGGTTCCGGATAGTCTTTTGTGGTATCAAGCATTAATAGCCACAAATTTTTATAGGGTTTGGCCAAATAGCTGAGTGTGTTTTTATCCCTGGATATCGCTTCCCCATACCCGTAGTTCTTGTATATTTCAACGAACTCATCTTCGTTTATGCTTTCGGTCAGGTGTAATTCATTGTCTTTGAAATATAAGGCTTTTGTATTATTGATGTCATGGTTTCCCGGAACCACGTACACTTTTGCTCCCGTTGATTTCATTCTTTTCAAGCGTTTTTCAAATTCAAGGTGGTTGACCTTTGAGCCGTTATTTGTCAAATCTCCGGGAAAGACAATTATATCAGGCTGATTCTTTTTAATCTCAACTTCCATTATATCAAGGAAAACACCGGTATACTTCATCATCCTGTCTACGGTGTCCAGATAGTTTGTGAAGGTTTCGCAATCTTCCGTCAATTTTTCCGACATATAATGGGGGTCAGCAACTACATACATATTAATACTTTCATCAATACTAATCATAGGTACTTCCCTAGGCTTGAGGCAGGCTGTTGCAAGAAGGAATATCAGAACTAACATTCCCATCATTACTCTAGTTTTTTTCATAGGCTGCCCTCCGGTTTTATTAGATATATACATTATACTTTAAAATGAAATATTTAACAATGATTTTATTCCTTATAAAAATATAAAAAAAACAGGGAACACAAAAGTGTGTTCCCCTTCATATTTTTATCGGCTTATTTTTTCCAGCTTCATTCCCGTATCAATGCCGTTCAGGTTTTGGATTTCCATTCCTTCTTCATTTGATACGATGATTTCGTCTGCCAGTGTTTCTTCTTTGATATAGTCTTCAAAATCTTTTACGGCTTTATCTATTTCAGGCGAAGATGTATAGAATATTTTTATTCTGTCCATCATTTCATATCCGTTGCTCTTCCTCATCTGCTGAACCTTGGATATGAATTCGCGGGCATAACCTTCATTCAGCAATTCTTCGGTCAGATTGGTGTCGATAATGGTAAATAAATTGTATCCCGTTGCAACATCATAGCCTTCCTTGGCCGTAATCCTGATGTCAAGCAACTGGTCATCCAGTTCGATTATTTCACCATTGACATCCAGTTCATATTTTTCGCCCGACTGAACTTTTTTGATTATCTCAAGGGCATCCGCTTTTGCCAAAATGTTGGCGAATTCCTTTACCTTGCTTCCAAGCATGGGGCCTGCCACCTTAAAGTTAGGTTTCAGGGTGAAATCCATAAATTCGTTCAGATCATGCTCAAATACGACTTCTTTAACGTTTAATTCTTCCTTGATCAAGGGTACCAGGTAATCGATCAGCGCCTGGTATTTACCGTCAATATGAATTTTCTGAATCGGCTGTCTAACCTTGATTCTTGCATTTTCCCTGGATGCCCTGCCCAAGCTTACTATGTCTTTTACCAAATCCATTCTCTCTTCAAGATCTTTATCTATCAAGGCCTCATTTACCTTCGGATAATAGCTCAGGTGAACGGATTCTTCCCCTGTTAAGTTCCTGAATATTTCTTCAGACAAATAAGGAGCAAAGGGAGCAATCAGCTTGGATAGTCCCACCAGTACTTCATAGGTGGTGTTGTAAACTGCCTTCTTGTCTTCAGTGAGCTCTGTTTCCCAGAATCTCCTTCTTGAACGCCTGATGTACCAGTTGGACAAGTCTTCGTTTACGAAATTCTGAATTGCTCTTACGGATTTGTTATGGTCATAAACATCCATGCTTTCGGTAACATATTTAACCAAATTATTGAATTTGGACAAAATCCACCTGTCAAGCTCCGGTCTGTCCTTGTATTCAACGAAGAAGTCCTGGGGTTTAATCATATCGGTATTTGCATACAAGGCAAAGAAGGTATACACGTTTTTAATCGTTCCTATGAATTTGCTCAGCACTTCCTTCAGGCCGTCTTCGTCAAAACGGGTAGGTGTCCATACTGGTGATACATACATGAGATACCATCTCAAGGCGTCAACCCCGTACCTGTCAAAAAGATCCATGGGCTCTACAGTATTTCCTCGTGATTTCGACATTTTCTTTCCGTATTTGTCCAGTACCAGGTCATTTACCAAGACATTCTTGTAGGGGGACTTGCCGGTAACAAGGGTTGATACGGCTATCAGAGAATAGAACCATCCCCTGGTCTGGTCTATACCTTCATTGATGAAGTCGGCCGGGAACAATTCATCGAATCTGTCTTTATTTTCAAACGGATAGTGCCACTGGGCGAAAGGCATGGAGCCTGAGTCAAACCAGCAGTCAATAACATCCTTAACCCTTGTCATATGCTTTCCGCATTCAGGGCAGACAATGTGGATTTCATCTACGTATGGTCTGTGAAGCTCGATAGTTTCATCTATATCTTCAACGGCTTTTTCGACTAATTCTTTCCTTGAACCGATGCTTTCAAGATGACCGCATTCGCATCTCCATATGTTAAGAGGAGTTCCCCAGTAACGGCTTCTTGAAATAGCCCAGTCATTAACATTCTCCAGCCAGTTGCCGAAGCGCTTTTCACCTACATAGTCAGGATACCAGTTAACCGTGTTATTGTTAGCAACAAGCTGATCCTTTAATTTGGTCATCTGAATGTACCAGCTTGGTCTTGCATAGTACAGGAGCGGGGTATGGCATCTCCAGCAGTGGGGATAGTTGTGGAGAACCGGTTCCTTTCTGTATAACTTTCCGTTTTCCTTCAACCAGTTTAATATGGCCGGGTCCGCATCCATTACAAACATATCTGACCAGGGAGTGCCTCTGAATCTTCCCGTATCATCAACTGGATTCAAAACAGGCAGGTCATATTTTACTCCCGTGTTATAGTCATCTTCACCGAAGGCCGGAGCAGTGTGAACAATACCCGTACCGTCTTCAACAGTAACATAATCAGCCAAGGTTACAAAGAATGCTTTTTTACCAGCAGGAACTTCAACATAGGGCATGAGCTGTTCATATTCAACATACTCCAATTCCTTGCCCTTATATTCTTCCAATACTTCGTATTCTTCCTTTATTACCTTGTCTAACAAAGGTTTTGCAATGATATAGGTTTCACCATTTGCATTTTCTTTATCCTTAGTTCTGATTTTTACATAGTCCACATCCGGATGAACCGTCAGGGAAACATTGGATAACAAGGTCCATGGAGTTGTGGTCCATGCAAGGAAGTATGCATCTTCATCCTTCTTCTTGAATTTCGCATAGGCAGTCATGGTTTTTATTTCTTCATAACCTTGAGCTACCTCGTGGGAAGCCAATCCTGTTCCGCACCTGGGACAGTAGGGAAGAATTTTGTGGCCTTCATAAATCAAGCCTTCCTTAAAGACCTTATCCAGTATCCACCATTCGGTTTCGATAAAGTCATTTTCAAGGGTTATATAAGGGTCATCCATGTCAATCAAAAAGGCCATGCGCTCTGTCATTTCACGCCATAAGGCTTCATAGGTGAATACCGACTCGCGGCATTTTTTATTAAATTCGGCAATCCCGTATTTTTCTATTTCTTGCTTGGTGGATATGCCTAATTGTTTTTCAACTTCGATTTCAACGGGTAGTCCGTGGGTATCCCATCCTGCCTTTCTCTTAACCTTGTAGCCCTGCATGGTTTTGTACCTGCAAACGGAATCTTTCAATGTCCTCGAAATAACGTGGTGTATTCCGGGTCTTCCGTTTGCGGTAGGCGGACCTTCGTAAAAAATAAAGGATGGTTTATCTTCTCTTGTTTCAATGCTTTTCTTCAGAAGATCAATTTCCTTCCAATATTTTGAGATTTCATGCTCATTATTCCTGTAATCATCCTTGGATATATCTTTGAATAATTTCATTTTCCCCTCCTATATGTTTTGATATATATTTAATTGGTAAAGGTTACTAAACTAATAAGTCCCATGTCAAAAGACATGGGACGAAATTCGCGGTACCACCCAAATTACATATAATATAAATAAAAAAATTATATGTCACTCGAAAATTTAACGCATTTGTACGTAATTTCTTACTGTTACTTCAGAAATTAAACTCCCGGATGATTTTCCCTGCATTCAGATTTATAATCTCGCACCAAAGTGATTATATCTCTTGAATCCTACTGCAAGTACTCTTCCATTCACAGTCTTTACATCTTACGGTTTTTATTCTGTATTATGATATACGAATTTTTCCATAAAGTCAAGGAATAAATTGAAATATTTATGACACAATAACCACTGTAACCATTGCATTTTAAAATAATAAACATAACGCTCCCTGTTTCGGCACGAATTATTCTTGCGAAATCCCTTCGCTCAAACAAGGAAGCTGCTTAACTTAACGTTTTTTAAGAAAAGAGGTAACTATGGAATATCCAAGACGTTCATACTGGCATGATACAGCTGAAAGCATAAAAAAAACCCCTTGTAAAAATCTTGAAGAAAAAGACCAAAAATTCGACATCCTGATTATAGGTGCAGGAATCACCGGCCTTACAACCGCCTACTTATTAAAGGACTGCGGCTTCAATATCGGAATAATTGAAGCCACAAATTCCGGATACGGGGTGACCGGTTATACAACGGCAAAAATTACAATCCAGCATGACTTGTTTTATGACAATTTAATCAACAACTTCAGCATAGGAGAAGCAAAGCAATACTTAAAAGCAAATGAAGAAGGCATCAAGCTGATTAAAAACATCATATGCGAAAACAAGATCCAATGTGACTACAAGGAGCAAACAGCTTATGTCTACGCAGCCACCATGGATGAAGTCGATGATTTGCAGAAAGAGTTGAAGGCCTACCAACAATTGGGCATAGACGGATTCTACACGGAAACGGTTCCCTTGCCCAACAAAGCATATGGAGCAATAGGGGTAAGAAACCAGGGCCAGTTCAATCCCTTAAAATACCTGTACAGCCTTTACAACATTTTGATTAACTCCAATGTGAAGATATATGAGAATGTAAGGGCTTTGGATATTATACCTCACGATGAACATGTGGATGTTGAAACACAAAAGGGTACGATTCACGCCGATAAGGTGATAGTGGCTTCTCATTATCCTTTCGACAACAGCTTTGGTCTCTATTTCTTGAGGCTTTACCAGGAAAAAGCCTATGTCATTGCCGCAAGAACAAAGGAAGAACCCTTTGAAGGAATGTACATAAATGTTAAGGACCCTATTCATTCCATGAGGTATCAGTTCTCGGACAAGGAAAATCTTTTGATTCTTGCGGGAGGCAACCACAGGGCAGGGGAAAAGGATGATGAAAATGAAGCCTACGAAGAATTGGAAAGGTTTCTTTTCAGCACTTTCAAGAATCCTGAAATTGTGTCCAAATGGTCAACCCAGGACTGCATGACCTACGATAAAATTCCCTACATAGGAAGGTATACTGACAGCATAGATAATTTATACGTGGCAACAGGATTTAAAAAATGGGGAATGTCTCATTCCGGAGCGGCCGCCCTTATTTTAAAAAACAAAATACTCTGCCTTGAAGATGATTATTCGGCTGTATTCAATCCTTCAAGATTTACTCCCATTCAGTCATCAAAAGAATTCGTATCCTCGGTTAAAAGCATTGCCATGGGCTTTCTTAACAGGCTGGCTGAAGACTTGGAAGGATTGTCTGACGTAAATCCGGGAGAAGGAAAAATAATAGACTACCAGGGTAAAAAGGTTGGAGTATATAAAAATGAAGCAGGCGAATATTATTGCATCAATCCGGTCTGCTCCCACTTGAAATGTGCTCTTTCATTCAATGAAGCTGAAAAAACATGGGATTGCCCATGCCACGGGTCAAGATTTGACATAAAGGGTCATATTTTGGAAGGCCCCGCTGTCCGCCCGATAGATAGAATCATGATTATGGAGTGACATTGTCGTCATCCTGAGCAAAGCGAAGG
>DCDB01000181.1 GCA_002316215.1 Lachnospiraceae bacterium UBA1066
TCGATTAAGTCAAGATAAATCCGGTATTCTGATTTCAGCTGACCCGAGGCGCTGACGTCAAAGCTGTCGCGGAATTCCTTACAATTCGTGAAAATCTTAAGGATGCTGTCTGCATTTTCATTTCGGATAGCCAGCCGGTAGTCGATCAGCCTGGAAATGAAAGCATCCAGCATGGCGCAGATGTTTTCTGAATTGGAAAGGCAGATTTCCTGCCACATCTGCGGCGATGAGGAAGAAATGCGCGTGATATCGCGGAAGCCTCCTGCAGCAATGGTTTTCATGCAGCCGTCTTCGCCGTCCAGATCGTGAACGAGATTGACAAGTGCCGCTGAGACCACATGCGGCAGATGGCTGATCCCGGCCGTGACACGGTCGTGCTCTTCGTACGTCATGACGAGCGGAAGCGCACCGAGTGCAGAAATATATTCTGAAAATGCACTGATCCGCTCAATGGGAACTTCGCCGCCCGGCGTCAGGATGAACCAGGCATTTTCAATCAGCCGGTCGGTTGCATTTGCATAACCTGTTTTTTCGGAGCCGGCCATCGGGTGACCGCCGATAAAGTAGCCGTCGAGACCGTTTGCTTCGACAAAATTGTGTATCTCTGTCTTAACTGAGCCGACATCCGTGATGAGAGCTCCTTCTTTCAGGAAGGGTTTCAAAGTTTTCATGAAATCAAGAGCCGTAATGACCGGCGTGCAGATAAAAATGAGGTCGCATGTGCAAAAAGAAGCAAGCGAGACGTCGCCCGCTTCATCAATCGTGCCCTCCTTAAGCGCTGCGTCAAGAGCGGAGACACTGCGGTTATAAGCAATAATCCGCGTGTCCGGATAAATCCTTCGGATCGTCTTGGCTATGGAGCCGCCGATCAGCCCGAGACCTATAAAGCCCACCGATTGAAACACGGGGGTATCATTTTTTATTGTGTCAGAATCCATATACTCCTCTTTTTTTACTGTGGGGACAGTCCCCAGGGTGCAGTGCAACGCATAGCTTCTATATCGTGGGGACAGTCCCCGGGATGCAGCGGTAACGCGGCGCTTCGCTGCTGTGGGGACAGTCCCCAGAGTGCTGAACTGTCTTCAGTGTGCGTTTTCGATAGCGCAGAGACGGTTTTCGTCAGGCGCGTCCGGCCAGTTTCTTGTAGCCTTCAAGATCTTTCATGAGCGATGCAAAGGAATCGAATTTAAGAGACTGCGGCCCGTCGGAGAGAGCTTTCTCCGGGCAGTTGTGGACTTCCACCATGATGCCGTCGGCACCGCAGGCAACGGCGGCGCGTGTCAGGGGAGCCACATAGCTCCATACGCCGGTCGCGTGGCTCGGGTCGACAATGACCGGAAGATGGGATTTTGCCTTGATGACGCAGACGGCCGAAAGGTCCAGCGTGTTGCGTGTTGCGGTTTCAAATGTACGAATGCCGCGTTCGCAGAGGACGACGTTCGGATTCCCTTCGGAAAGAATATATTCCGCGGCATTGAGCCATTCGTCGATTGTTGCGGAAAGACCGCGCTTCAGCATGACCGGGACACCGCTTTTTCCCACTTCTTTAAGAAGCTGGAAATTCTGCATATTCCTCGCCCCGATCTGCACCATATCGACATATTTGACGGCCATGGCCAGAGCCTGCTCGTTGGTAACTTCCGTGATCGTGGCAAGTCCGGTCTCTTCCTGTGCTTCTTTCAGGTATTTCAGGCCTTCTTCACCGAGGCCCTGAAAGGCATAGGGTGAGGTGCGCGGCTTGAAGGCCCCGCCGCGAAGGATCTGCGCACCGTCTTTTTTTACTTCACGGGCTACTTCGAGAAGCTGGTCTTCATTTTCCACGGCACAGGGACCGGCCATGACGGTCAGGGTGTCCGGGCCGATTTCATATTTCCCTACTTTGACGCGCGTCGGCTCGGGATGGAATTTAAGGCTTGCAAGCTTATAGCTTTCGGTGACAGGAATGATCTTGTCGACGTCCTTCATAAGCTCGATGTTTTTATCCATAAGGACGGTTTTGTCGCCGATAACGCCGATAATCGTGACCTCGGCGCCCTGTGAAAGATGGACTTTAAGGCCGTTGTCCTCGACAAGTTTTACGACATTTTCGACGTTCTGGCGTTCCGCCTGCGGTTTCATTACAATTATCATATTATTTCTCCATTCTGTTATGCATGAACTATACTGTGATTCAGGCCTAAAGCGGCCATAAATGTTCTTTTCTAACTTGTCTATTCTAACATAAGACACTTGAATAATGAATGTTTTTTTAGTACAATATTTCCATACTAAGTTTTTTGGGAGGTTAAGAATGGACGTTTATAGAACTGACAGATTGCGCAACGTGGTTTTGCTCGGACATGGCGGTGCAGGAAAAACGACCTTGACAGAAGCGATGGCTTACCTTTCCGGAATTACAAGCCGCCTGGGAACGGTAACAGACGGGACAACGGTAAGCGATTACGATAAGGAGGAAATCAAGCGTAAGTTTTCGATTTCCACAACGGTAGTTCCGATAGAGTGGAATAAATACAAGGTAAATATACTCGATACCCCCGGGTATTTCGATTTTGTCGGAGAGGTCGAAGAAGCAGTCGGAGTCGCGGATGCAGCCATTATCTGCGTATCAGGCAAGGACGGCGTTCAGGTCGGAACCGAAAAGGCCTGGGAACTCTGCGAGGAACGCAATCTTCCGCGCATGATCTTTGTCACGGGTATGGACAATGATGAAGTAAGCTACCGTGAAGTCGTGGAAAAGCTTCAGGAACTTTTCGGAAAGAAAATTGCCCCTCTGCATATGCCGATCCGTGAAAACGGAAAGTTTGTAGGCTATGTGAATATCGTAAAACAGGCAGGACGCAAATATATTGCAAAGGGCAAGAAGGAAGAATGCCCGGTTCCGGATTATCTTAAGGAATATCTCGACAAATACAGAGAAGGACTTCTTGAAGCCGTTGCCGAGACTTCCGAGGAATATATGGACCGCTATTTCTCCGGAGAAGAATTTACGACCACTGAGATTTCGGCTGCACTGGCCGGTAATATCTCTGAATGCACGATCGTGCCGGTCTGCATGGGATCACCTGTTAATCTTCAGGGCGTGGCCAACCTGCTCGATGATATCTGTGAATATTTCCCGGATCCTTCGAAACGCGCCTGCACCGGTATTGTCCAGAAGACAAACGAACTTTTCGAAGCGAACTATGATTTCCAGAAAGCAAAGTCAGCATTTGTATGGAAGACAATTGCCGATCCGTTTATCGGAAAATACAACTACATCAAGGTCTGCTCAGGTGCGCTTAAGACGGACGATACGCTTTTTGATGTCGCCAAGGAAGATGAAGAACGTCTCGGCAAGCTTTATGTCATGACGGGAAACAAGCCCTCTGAGGTTCCGGAACTTTTCGCCGGGGACATCGGAGCTCTTGCAAAGCTCGGCGATGTGACAACGGGAGATTCCCTTTCGGCAAAAGCGACGCCGATCATTTATCCGAAGGCTATTCTTTCGACGCCGTATACGTATAAGCGCTATAAGGCAGTCAATAAGGGCGATGAAGATAAGATCTCGCAGGCCCTTGCAAAACTTGCCCTTGAGGATCTGACTTTTAAGAATGTCAACGATTCCGCCAACCACCAGAGTCTGCTTTACGGGATCGGCGAACAGCATCTCGACATCATCCAGAGCAAGCTGAAAGAACGCTATAAGATCGATATCGAACTTACGGAGCCGAAAGTGGCTTTCCGCGAGACCATCAAGAAGCTGTCCGATGTCGAAGGAAAATATAAGAAGCAGACGGGCGGCCACGGCCAGTACGGCG
>DCDB01000295.1 GCA_002316215.1 Lachnospiraceae bacterium UBA1066
CAGGATTACCCGTAACTTCAAAAGAAATTAGGAATTTACGGGTAGTCCGGAGTCCGGAATAAAACGGTTGAAAGTCAGGATTACCCGTAACTTCAAAAGAAATTAGAAATTTACGGGTAGTCCGGAGTTCAGGACAGACGGATGAAAGCCAGGATTACCCGTAACTTTAAAAGAAATCAGACTTTTACGGGTAATCGGAAGTGTAGGGGTTCAGTTCAAGTGGCGGAACAGAAGGCCTGGATTTATAAAACATGACATGAAGGATCTTATGAACAGCCAGGGAGGCAGCATGACACAGAGACAAAGAATTTTATATAAAAAGCAGCAGGCGAAGAAACAGCAGGCGAAGAAACGCAGGCGGAATGCGGCATTGCTTTTATCCGGCATCGGAGCGGCGGCCCTTCTCGTCTTGTATTTTGCGGGCGCTTCTCATTTTAAAAATCATTTTTTAAGCGGTTCGGAAATGAACGGCGTCGATATCGGCGGCCTCACTCTCGAAGAGGCGGAGACAAAGGCGGAAGCAGCCAATCAGGATTATAAGCTGTCTGTCGAAGGGACGAACGGTGTGACGGAAACGGTCGCGGGCAGCAGTATCGGCCTGCATTACGCGGATGACGAAGAAATTGCGCAGCTTCTGGGCAGCCAAAACAGGTGGGCGTGGTTTGCGGGCATCGGTACGACGAAGACCTATGCCATGTCGAAGGAGACGGTCTATGACAGCACTCTTTTAGACGGGGTGCTGGACGGGCTTTCGAGCCTCGACGCCTCGACGCAGACGGCGCCGACCGACGCTTATCTTACGAAGGATGCTGACGGAAAGTACGTGATTGTCCCGGAGACGGCCGGAACCCTGATTGACGTTTCGGAGGCAAAGGCAAAAATTGCCGCAGCGATAAATGAAGGGAAGAGCGAGGCGGATCTTTCGTCCTGTCTGGTTCAGCCGGCCGTGACGCAGAATGACGCGGGCCTCATTTCACGAAGAGACGCCTGGAACGCTTATATGGCTTCGGCAGGCCTCACCTATTCTTTCGGTGAAAATGAAGAAACGATTACATCCGATGTCCTGTCAGGGCTTCTGAAAGATGACGGGACAAATGTTTATCTAAGTGATAGTGCGGTGGATAAGCTGGTCAACAGCTGGGGGAAGAAGTATGATACCTTCGGACTTTCGATGCAGTTTAAGACCCATTCCGGCAGTACGGTAACCGTGCCGGCAGGCGGCGATTACGGCTGGGCTCTTAATGTGGATAAGACAGCAGACGATGTGATTTCGGCAATTGAAGACGGCGGGAGCGGAACCCGGAATCCGATTTTCGAATATTCGGCGAAGTCCTGGGAAAACGGAGGTCTCGGCGGAACTTATGTCGAAGTGAGCATAGAGGATCAGAAGCTCTGGTGCTATAAGGACGGTGTGGCCGTTATGGAAACAGATGTTGTAACGGGGCTTCCGACGGATGACCGCTCGACCTACAAGGGCGTTTTTGCAGTCGATGCGAAGGAACAGAATGCGACGCTCGGAAGCTATGATGTCCAGGGGTATGAATCGCCGGTCAGCTATTGGGCGCCGTTTAACGGGGGAGAGGGACTGCATGATGCGCCGTGGCGCCCGGAGTTCGGCGGAACGATTTATGAGACGAACGGGTCGCACGGATGCGTCAATATCCCGCCGGAAAACATGGCCGTCATCTACAATACGATTTCGATCGGAACAGCCGTCGTCGTGTACTAAGTTAAGGCGGACGCCGGAAGGAGATGACAAACTTATTTCGGGAACTCGGCAAGCCTTACGATAGCGAAAAAAGTTGCCATCCCGAATCCGCGGGGACAGTCCCCAGCGTTAATTCGAATCCCCGGGGACAGTCCCCACAGCGATGAATTTCTGCGCCGTGACGTCGGAGGCGACGGTGAGAGGAGCGGCGGTGAAGTCGGCGACGTGGATGATTTCATGGAAGAAGTCTGCAGCCTTCGGGTCAGTGAGAAACTGCCCGAGGGCATTTTCTTTGTTAAGAAGGAAGCTGTCACGGAAGACGGTGTCTTTACTGCCCTGGAAGAGGGCGGCGTAAAAGATGCCGCTTTCGACCAGATCCTGGAAGAAATGGCTGCCGTAGGATATGTCGGGCATGAGGCCGGCTTCGGGATAGGAGACTTCGACGAGGGCATCCATGTGGCAGAGTTCCGTGAAATGGACGGGCACGCCGAGGGAAGCGGTGGTCGTGCCCCAGCGGCCCGGGCCGATGAGCATGGCATGGCGGCCGTTCAGGGCTTCATTTAACATTCCTATGATGCGCGCGGCCATGTATTTGTCCTGTTCCGACAGGGTGAGGTATTCCTTTACTTTTACGAAAATGACGCAGTCGACGGAAAGGGAGACGTTGCCGCCCATGAAGCTGCCGCAGCCGCCGAAAAGCAGGGCGGCCGGCGGAACATTTTCCGGAAAGGCGTGCGCAGGGCCGATGCTTTTGGTCTGGAGCGGACGGCACTGCAGGAGATTGATACGGTATTCTCCTTCAGGAGAAAAGTTAACCGTGAATTCGGTATCCACGGGGTAGTCGTAGATATTTTCAAGCAGTGAGAGCATTTTCTCCATAGAGGCGGGAAAATCCGTTCCGGTGAGCATTTTCTTAAATGAAAGGAACTGCGGCGCTTTCCGTCCCGCCATGCCGTTTTCACGAAAAAATTCAGCTGTCCGGCGGTCTTCTTCCAGGAAGAGCCGGCGGTTGGCTTTAAGATCGAGCGTGTCCACGGCCTCAAGCGGGACGGTCTCGAATTTGTTATCGGCGAGGTTCAGGACATCGACAAAATGCTGGGAGAACTTCTTTTCATCGCCGTTTTCGACCATCGGAGGCCGCTCCGGACGGTCCAGGCAGACGATGCGCGGATAGTCGCCTTCGACGCGGTTGACGGCGCGTGTTCCGAGGCCGAAGACAAGCCGGATCATGCCCTTCCGGATATCCGTATTTTTGTCCCACATAAAAAGCGACTGCGAATTTCCGACGCCGGCTGCGTGCGGGAAGAAATAATCGCCGTAATGGTTTCCGGCGACGCGCATAATCAGAATGGCCATCTGCTCGTCGGAAAATGCAAGGCCGCGGTTTTCCCGGTAGCGCAGGGCATCTTCATTCAGCATGCTGGCGTAGACCTCCCGGATGGCGGAGACGAAGGCTTCATATCGTTCGTCCGGTGAGCCCTGATTGACGCAGAAGACAGAATCGTACTTTCCGGCGAAAGCATTTCCGAAATTGTCTTCAAGAAGTGAACTTGAGCGGACGATGATCGGAGACTGGCCGAAATATTCGAGGACATAGCGGAACTGCTCGCGGATTTCATGCGGGAACCGTCCGGTAAGAATTTTTTCGTGAAGCTCACGTGCGTATTTGTAATAGCCTTCCTTTGTTTTCTGCAGGAGACGCAGGTTCCAGAGACCGTTCTGGACGATGTAAGTGTAGTAGACGTCCGCGCCGAGATAAAAGCTGTCGTGCGGGACAAAGCGTTTTGCATAAAATTCATGGTCTTCCTGTGACAGGATGTTTCGGGCGAGCAGCATGCCGACCGCTTTTCCGCCGATGAAGCCGGTGCCGATTTCCCTTTGCTGGATGCGGATCAGGCTTTCGAGAGAGAAATATTTCTGCGCGAGAGGTTCCATCCGTCCGTCGCGCCCGATCAGGATGGAAATGAGCTTCTTTCGTACCGGCAGCTGCTCCTCCGGGCTTTTTCCGATAAATCCGGATGCTTCGGAAAATGTGCGGTTCCAGAAATCCGGCCTGTCGGAGGAAAGCGGAAGATCGCCGAAAAGCTCCGCGGCATCCGAACTGGAGGTGATGCTGACAGCGTCATTTTCCGTAATGAGATGCGGAAAGAACATGGTCGGGGAATAGCGCTCCCAGACTTTTAACGGATGGATGTAGGTGCTTTCGTTCCGCCGGTAAAGGTCGAGAAGAAGCTGCGTCGTTTCACGGATGCGGGCGACCGATTCGTAGGTGTGCGCATTTTTAAGAAGCGGGAAATAGGCCACGGTAAAAAGATCGAAGAGGTAAGGGCAGGTCACGCGGAAGAAATTTCCGATCATGAGGTCGGAGCACCAGCTGTCCAGAAGTCCGGAAAGGCAGTCGAAGACGTAAAAGACACCCTCGCCTTCCTGCCCGATCAGGCGGTGGATTTCCGTCGTGAAATGCTCGAAGCCGAGCGAGGCGTCGACATTGTACTGCACGATGTCCGGATAGCCGTCCGCAGGTGTGGTTTGCGGATGACCGTCTGGATCGGCGGTTTCTTGTGGGGACGGTTCCTGCTTTCCCGAACCCTCACAGCCGTCCGTTAAAGTACTGTGGCTACCGGCCTGACAGGAGACGGAACCGGCCGAACAGTTCTCCGGGGCATTTGGCAGCAGGGCTTTCGGAGAATGTTCCGTCACCTTGAGAAGCGGCGCATGATTTCCGAAACGAAAATAGACAATCCTCCGGCGGTCACGGACGGCCTGAGCGACAAAGGGATCGCAGACGCAGCGGAAATCTTCCAGCTTTTCCACCTGCCAGACGACATTGTCGCCCATGCGCAGATGGTCGATGGCCTTATCGAACCCCGGAAGTCCCGTACTGACACGTTCGTCATAGGAATATTTCTTCATATAATCACCTCCGCTTATGCCGCAGGCAGGAAGCTGCTGTCATCTGACATATGGCTGCCGGTCTTTGAAAGCTCCCGGCATCCGATGTGCATTTGCCGATTTTTGCCGGCAGCTGACATTTGGCACAACTGCACCTTCCCAAAAAGAAAGACAAAAAAAGCAGACTGCAAAATGACCGACGGCCCCTTTGCTATCTGCTTGAAATTATTTTAGCATGTTTTCATTTTTCGTCAATATGGGGACTGTCCCCAAGTGCTTGAAAATTTCTGTCCCCAAGTGCTTGAAAATTTCTCTTGACACGGATATGAAAAGAAAGTATTATGTTCCTCGAACAAAGGCGTTCAGATAATCTTGAGCGCCTTTTTTTGTGCGCTCAAATCCAGATAAGGAGGACGAGTGATTATGGGTGAACAGGTAAAGGGCAGCTGTGAAATGCCGAAAACGCCGGCGGATATCTTCGGAGAGGATGTTTTTGACGACGCTACGATGCTGAAAAGACTTCCCAAGAAAACATATTGGGAACTGAAACGTGTGATGAATGAAGGGGCCGAGCTGGATTCCGAAACGGCTGACGTGATTGCGCATGAAATGAAGGAATGGGCTATTGAGAAAGGTGCGACGCATTATACCCACTGGTTCCAGCCTCTGACCGGAACGACAGCCGAGAAGCACGATTCCTTCATTACGGCTCCGATGGAGAACGGCAAGGTGCTGCTGCGCCTGTCCGGAAAAGAGCTGATCAAGGGCGAGCCGGATGCCTCTTCCTTCCCGTCAGGCGGTCTGCGCGCCACCTTCGAGGCCCGCGGCTATACCATCTGGGACTGCACGTCGCCGGCCTTTGTACGCCATGACGAAAACGGTGCCATTCTTGTTATTCCCACCGCTTTTTGTTCTTATACGGGCGAAGCGCTCGACCAGAAGACCCCTCTTTTACGTTCCATGCAGGCCATAAATGAACAGTCGTTACGGCTCCTGCGCCTCTTCGGCAATACAACCTCTAAGAAGGTTACGCCGTCGGTCGGTCCGGAGCAGGAATATTTTATCATCGACCGCGAAAAATATCTTGCGAGGAAGGATCTCATTTTCTCGGGACGTACGCTTTTCGGCGCAATGCCTCCTAAGGGCCAGGAACTGGATGACCATTATTTCGGCACAATCCGTCCGAGAATTGCCGAATTCATGAAAGACGTCAACACGGAACTCTGGAAGCTGGGCGTTCCGGCGAAGACGCAGCATAACGAGGTGGCTCCGGCCCAGCACGAGCTGGCTCCGATTTACGGCGAGGCCAATGTTGCCGTCGATCACAACCAGATCGTCATGCAGACCTTAAAACGTGTGGCTTCCCGCCACGGCCTGCGCTGCCTGCTTCATGAGAAGCCATTTGACGGCGTCAACGGTTCCGGCAAGCACAATAACTGGTCACTTACGACCGACGACGGCATTAACCTGCTCGATCCCGGCAAAACGCCTCACGAGAATATCCAGTTCCTTCTTGTCCTGGCCTGCATATTAAAAGCAGTCGATACGCACGCGGATCTTCTGCGTGAGTCGGCGGCGGATGTCGGAAACGACCATCGTCTCGGGGCAAATGAAGCCCCGCCGGCAATCATTTCCGTCTTCCTGGGCGAACAGCTGGAAGACGTCATGAAGCAGCTGATTGAGAGCGGCTCCGCCAAGAGCTCCCTTACCGGAGGCAAGCTTGAGACCGGCGTCATGTCCTTAAATGATATCGGTAAAGATGCAACCGACCGCAACCGTACGTCGCCGTTTGCATTTACCG
>DCDB01000318.1 GCA_002316215.1 Lachnospiraceae bacterium UBA1066
TCATTTTACTTTGAAAACCGGATAGCTCCTGTCTGCAGGAAAATCATTTTACTTTGAAAACCGGATAGCTCCTGTCTGCAGGGAAATCATTTTACTTTGAAAACCGGAAAGCTCCTGTCTGCAGGGAAAATATCTTATCCTGAAAAGCCGGCAGTTCATACCTGCGGTAACTTTCAGACCTGAAAATTGCAGCTATATATGAAAAAGCAGTTTACAAAACAATTTCACGAATTCCGAATATCCTCAGAATTCCGTCCGCACCGCCGTCTTAAGCGCAATTTCCATCATTTCATGGAAGCTGTCCTGGCGTTCTGCTGCGGTAAGCGCTTCTCCCGTAAAGATGTGGTCCGAAACCGTCAGGACGGAAAGCGCCTTCTTATGGCTGTTCATCGCCGCAAGGTAAAGGCCGGCCGTCTCCATTTCAACCGCCAGAAGCCCCAGGTTCTTCGCCTTCTGATTCACTTCCCTGTCCGGATGATAGAAGAAGTCCGAAGTGTAGACGCAGCCGACATCCGTGCGGACGCCGATTTCTTCCGCTGCGGCTACGGCCGTCTTCAGCATGCCCCAGTCCGCCGTCGGCGCGATAACGCCCGGCAGATCGTAAGCGCCGTCGTGATAGGAATTCGTCGAAGCCGACATGGCCAGGATGACGTCGCGGACATGGACGTCGTCTCCGATCCCGCCTGCGGAACCGACGCGGATAACTCCTTCCACACCGAAGAAATTGAAGAGCTCGTAAACATAAAGTACCAGCGACGGAATTCCCATCCCGGAGCCCATGACCGAAACTTCCTTTCCTTCATAGGTGCCCGTATAACCCAGCATATTGCGGACATCGTTAAAAAGCACCGGATTTTCAAGATAATGCTCGGCAATATACTTCGCACGGAGCGGATCGCCCGGCATTAAAACGCATTTTGCAACATGAGTACCTTCCTTAAGTTCAATACATGCTGACGGTGATGATGTCATTTCTTATTCCTCCTTTATATTCGTAGAAATTCCAGCCGCTTTAAAATGCAGGAACTGCATAAAACCCCGGCTGCTTTGTAAAATCTCATATACGCCAAAATATCACAAACACACAAATCCGGTGACTTCCAGACTGCTCAGTAAGTCTCATATGCACCAAAATACCACAAACACAAATCCGGACACTTCCCGACTGCTCAGTAAGTCTCATATGCACCAAAATTCCACAAACACAAATCCGGTGACTTCCCGACTGCTTTGATTTGCTCCTGCAAAAAATCTTTAACCTGAGCAAAGTTATTTATCCAGCGTTAACAGCTTCTCAGGATCACTTCTGCTCTTAAGAAAACCGTTTTTTCAGGTTAACATCCTTCTGCCGTTATGAAAACAGCTTCTTCAGATTGACGTCGAACGGCGGGTAGACGATGCCGCGGTCGGTGACAATCGCGGTAAGCAGGCTGTGATCCGTCACGTCAAAGGACGGATTATAGCATTTGACCTCCGGCAGCGCCATCGGCTCCCTGTACCACATTTTCTTGATTTCCTCCGGATCCCTGAGCTCGATTTTAATGTCGTCCCCGGTCGGGCAGTTCATGTCGATCGTCGAGGTCGGACCCAGCGTATAGAACGGGATCCCGTAATGCTTTGCCAGGATGGCGACGCCGGAAGTCCCGATCTTATTGGCAAAATCCCCGTTCGCAGCCACGCGGTCGCAGCCGACGAAGCAGGCCTGCACCCAGCCGTTCTTCATGACGATACTGGCCATGTTGTCACAGATCAGCGTCACGTCGACGCCGGCTTTGGCAAGCTCAAACGAGGTCAGGCGCGCGCCCTGAAGCAGCGGCCGCGTTTCATCCGAAAATACATGAAAATGCAGTCCCTTTTCCTGCCCCAGAAGGATCGGCCCCAGCGCCGTCCCGAATTTGCTGGTCGCCAGCGGCCCGGCGTTGCAGTGCGTCAGGATTCCGTCCCCGTCTTTTACGAGCGTAAGACCGTATTCCGCGATTTTCCTGCACATTTCAATATCTTCCTGATGAATTTTCAGGCTTTCTTCCTTCATAAGCGCAAGCACCGCCGGAACGCCCTCGCCGATATGTCCGGAAATGACATTTTCCATGCGCGCAAGCGCCCAGCTTAAATTCACCGCCGTCGGACGGGACGAATTCAAATATTCGCTCACCTTATGCATTTCTTCCGTAAAATGAACTCCCTCAAGATCCGCATGCTGCTGCGCGATGACGGTCATCGCGTAGCCTGCGAAAATACCGATGCAGGGCGCGCCGCGCACTTCCAGCTTCTTAATTGCATCGTAGCATTCTTCCGGAGTGCGGACATCCTTATAGACTTCCCTGCACGGCAGCTGCGTCTGATCCAGAATCGTAACGCTCTTTCCGTCCGCCGACAGCGCTACATGATCGATCCCCTCCGCATAGGGATTCACGTTCCCGCTGTCCGTACAGGAGTTCACGTTCCCGCTCTCCGCACAGGGATTGACGTTCCCACTCTCCGCACAGGAATTCACGTTCCCGCTCTCCGCACAGGGATTGACGTTCCCACTCTCCGCACAGGAATTCACGTTCCCGCTTCCTTTATTCAGTTCTTCATTCAAATTTTCTGTCATCTTATTTTCCTGCTTTCTGCCCGGTAGTCTTCCGGTCTTTCTCCTGTTTTCCATCCGGTAACCTTCAGTTCATTCTCCGTTTTTTCTATCCGGTAACTTTCAAACTTTTGACATTTATATTTTACGACATCCACGGCACCCCGTTACTTGTAAAATCCTGATTTCTTTTCCTCTGACACGAAATCCCGGACTCCGTCGGAACTCCCGCGCCACGGACTACCCGTAAAAGCTTGATTTCTTTTCCGTTTACGGGTAAAAAGGACTTCCGCCGGAACTCCCGCGCTCCGGACTACCCGTAAAATCTTG
>DCDB01000270.1 GCA_002316215.1 Lachnospiraceae bacterium UBA1066
ATTCCAAATTCGCAGTTTTTGCCTGTAAGTCTGTCTTCCTCATGGAACATATGGCCATTTGACGCATAGGCATATGGAACATCAAGGAGCGCAGCATACTCAAGTGACTGGCTCACGCCGTCATTTACATCGTGGTCATAGCCTTTTGCCTCTATGAGAGCAAGCGGCAGATTGTTCTTAAACAGGAGAAGATAGTCTACCTTCTTCTGCTCTCCACGCTTTACGGTTCCGTCTGGCTCTACAAGGATCTGTCCATTAGTAAAATAATGACCATACCCTTTCTTACCATACTCCATAACAATCCTGTCACCGTCTGCACTCCATTTTTTCTGTATGGCAGGCGTTATATAATTAAGCTTCGTGTTCTCTTCATTTTTATGTTGCTCATCTAAATCATCAAGTGGTTTCAATGCACACGCCCTCTTTTAAGCCTCGTCTTTATTCTTTATGTACTTTCCGGACTTGATCCTGGCATCCTTAGGCTTCTCCGCATCACCCGGTATTGCCCAATAGGAGCCAATTTTTGTTGCACCAGGAATTCTTCCCTGGCTGCACAGGAGCTGTATCCTTCTTCCCGAAATACCCCACTTTTCAGATGTCTGTGTTATCGATAAATATCTCATACTCTTCCCTTTATATTTCTACAATGGGTTATAAAACAGCATCTCTATTATACTGTAAACCTCGAACGATATCAATAAAATTTCAGGCCCTTCCATCGTTCGGAAAGGCCTGTCTTTTCTCAGCCAGCATACTTCTTTTCAAAATATGTTCTGAGTCCCATATAAGATGCCTGAGTGATTAGAAAGAACAATGCCAAGTTGACTGTCGTATGTTCTCTTATTAGGCTTCCTGCAACTGTCAGGACGGCCATCGTGATCATGATTACATAAGCGCTTGTCTTGTCCCATAAATCCTTATAATAAAACTTGCCAAGCCATCTGATTAGAAGCACTACGCTCACAAGCACGCCACCCAGGATTCCCAGAAAAACAAATACAAATATCACATATACAAGATAGCTGATACCGCAGGCTGTGGGGTCAGCTCCATCAATCCGGCCACTGCATATCCAACATTCTCTGCCAAATGATAAAGTCCGGTAACAAACTTTCCTATAGAAAAAGTCCTAGACATTAAATAATGTAGACGAAATGTAGATAAAGAAAACGGGGAGTCAGCATTATGCGGCTTCCCGTTGTTTGTTTACTATTCGAATTCTATTGTGCCCGGCGGTTTGCTGGTCACGTCGTAGAAGACTCTGTTGACGTGGCTGACTTCGTTGACGATCCGGCTGGTGACGGTCTTCAGTACCTCGTAAGGCACCTCGGCTGCGTCGGCGGTCATGAAGTCGACGGTGTTGACGGCGCGGAGAGCGATGGCGTAGTCGTAGGTGCGTTCGTCGCCCATGACGCCGACGGAACGCATGTTGGTGAGGGCGGCGAAGTACTGGCCGACCGTCTTATTCATTCCGGCTTTGTCCATTTCCTCGCGGTAAATGGCATCCGCCTCCTGGACGATTCTGACTTTTTCAGGCGTGACCTCGCCGATGATGCGGATGCCGAGTCCCGGACCCGGGAAGGGCTGGCGCATGACGAGGGCTTCCGGAATGCCGAGATGCAGGCCGACTTTGCGGACTTCATCCTTGAAAAGATTTCTCAGGGGCTCTACGATTTCCTTGAAATCGACGAAGTCCGGCAGGCCTCCGACGTTATGGTGCGACTTGATGGTTGCGGATTCTCCGCCGAGGCCGCTTTCCACGACGTCCGGATAAATGGTGCCCTGTGCCAGGAAGTCGACTTTTCCGATTTTTTTAGATTCTTCCTCGAAGACGCGGATGAATTCCTCGCCGATGATTTTTCTTTTCTTTTCCGGTTCCGTAACGCCGGCCAGTTTCTTATAGAAACGTTCCTGCGCATTGACGCGGATAAAATTCAGGTCGTAGGGGCCGTCCGGGCCGAAAACGCCGGAGACGAGATCGCCCTCGTCCTTCCGGAGAAGGCCGTGATCGACGAAGACGCAGGTCAGTTTTTTGCCGACTGCCTTTGAAAGAAGCACGGCGCAGACGGAGGAATCGACGCCGCCTGAAAGAGCGCAGAGGACTTTGCCGTCTCCGATCTTTTCGCGGAGTTCGCGGATCGTCTTCTCCGCGAAATCTTCCATTTTCCAGTCGCCGGCACAGCCGCAGACACCGAAAACGAAGTTGTGGAGCATGAGCTTGCCCTGAACGGTGTGCAGGACTTCCGGATGGAACTGGAAGGCGTAAAGCTGCTGCCCTTCATTTTCCGCTGCTGCCGCGGGACAGTTCGCCGTATGGGCGATGATCTCAAAGCCTTCGGCCACGCGGGAAATGTAGTCATTGTGGCTCATCCAGCAGACGGTCTTCGAATCGACGCCTGTGAAAAGCCTCGACGCGGGCTTGTCGATGCAGACCTTTGTTTTACCGTATTCGCGCTCGGGCGCTTTTTCGACCTTTCCGCCTAAGACATGCATCATGAGCTGGGCGCCGTAGCACAGGCCCAGGACCGGTATGCCCATATGGAAGAGATCGGGTGTCGCCGTCGGAGCGCCGGCTTCATAAACGCTGTTCGGACCTCCGGTCAGAATGATGCCTTTGGGGTTCATTTTACGGATGTCTTCCAGCGGAGTTTTATAGGAGTAGATTTCGCAGTACACATTGCATTCGCGCACGCGGCGTGCAACCAGCTGATTGTACTGCCCGCCGAAGTCAATGACGATGACTTTCTCGCTGCCGATATTCTCCATGATTCTTCCTTTCCTGATAAAATAAATTTTCTGGCAGAACAGACAAGTGGTCGGAAGGTTTCTGTCCGATATTCTCTTCCGAACCTCCTCTGCCCGCTTTATTCCTGAAATGTTTCGATTCGAATTATACCACGCCCGGACATTGAAGACAACGAGCACAGATGCTGTGAAAATTTATAGGATTCAAACGAACTCTTTATAAGCCGCGAACCCTTAAGTTTCATGAAAGGTACACGGCTTTTACGAATTCACAGAATCAGCCGGACGGCCCGGGGATAAAACCGCTGCCGCGTCAGAAATCCCGGCAGCCTGTCGTACGGGCTTCAGGCCTGCGTCTCCGCTTTCTTCGGAATCACCTTGTACTTCTTCCATTTGCCGCTCCTGTAGCGGCGCATGAAGAAGACGGCACGTACGAACCAGTCGGCGAACATGCCGATCCACGGGCCGTAAACGCCCAGATGAAGAACGCGGATGGCGAAGACGGCCCCGCCGATCCGGACGATCCACATGGAAAGCGCGGAAACGATCATACAATATTTGATGTCGTTGGCCGCGCGGAGCGTATTCGGAAAAACAAAAGATACCGGCCAGATGACCATCGCAAAAAGTCCGTGCATCACGATAATATTATAGGCCATGCCCGACGCTTCCGGGGAAACATTGTAAATCCGGAGGATCAGCGGACAGATGAGGATGATGAGGGCGCAGGTCAGGATAATATACAGATACGCCTTCTTCATAAGCTTTTTGGTGTAAAATGCGACCTGTTCGTAATCCAGGGCTCCGACGCATTGGGAAACGACCGTCAGCATCGCAAGGCCGATGGCATTTCCGGCCAGGATTTCAAAGCCGACGATGGTGTTGCCGATAGCATTGGCCGCTATGGATGCGGTTCCCAGGGTCGAAACGATCGACAGGAGAAGGATTTTACCGAGCTGAAAGAGAGAATTTTCCACGCCGTTCGGTACCCCGATGAAAAGGATTTTTCTCACGAGATGCCCGTCAAAATGCAGTCGGAAAGGCTTTTCTATGTGCAGTCTCTGCTTCTCATCCGCCAGAGGAATCAGGATGACGATGCCGGCGAAGGCGCGGCTTACGAGGGTCGGAATGGCAACGCCGGCGACGCCCATGAGGAAACCGTAAACAAGGATGGCGTTGCCCGTGACATTGATGGCATTCATCATCATGGAAACTTTCATGGAAAGCTTTGAATTTCCCTGCGCGCGGAAAAGGGCCGCCCCGGAGTTATAAACGGCAATAAAAGGAATAGAAGCTGCCGTAATCATGAGGTAGCGGTCAGCGGCTGCATGTACCTCCGCATCGATCTGCCCGAAAACGACATTTAAAATGAAGTTCTTCCCGAGATACATGAGGGCTGCGATGCAGAGGCCGGCAGCCGCAGAAAAAAGAATCAGCTGATTAACGGTCCTGCAGCCGTCTTTATCGCGCGAAGCGCCGAGATACTGACCGGCCACGACAGCGCCGCCGGTGGCCAGGGCGGCAAAGAGGGCAATCATCAGCTGCATGACCGTATCGATCAGCGATACGCCTGAGACCGCCGCCTCACCGGCATAAGCTACCATGAGCGAATCGCAGAGGCCGACGGTAAACCCCAGAAGCTGCTCGATCACCAGGGGAATAATCAGTTTTTTAAGATCCGTGTCTGAAAAAAGATAATTCCCGGGTACGGTTTTTTCTTTTTTAATTACCTTATACATAAAATTCCTTCCGGTATATTTTGGCTGTCGCAGTATACCGGACGCCCTTCTTAAAATATTTTGTCCGATATAAAACCCTTAAACAGCAACTTCCTTTTCAAAACGATTGTTTATTTCTCTTTATGAATCCAGACGCTGACGGAACCTCCGCTGACGGTAAAAAGAGCATTGCCGTCTTTGCCGATCGTGACCTCAGCTTTTTCATTTCCCAGCGCATCGGCCCAGATCTCGCCTTTATGCTGTGAACCGACGTACATGGTCTTTTTATTTTCCGCATTGTCGGTCATAATGACGGCAATCCCGGAATCTTTGTGCCCGCCGTCGCCTTCCAGCGTCCAGCCGATGACGTCGGCATCATCAAGATAATCATGCTGCTGTCCGTATACTTTCGTACGGCGGACCTTCATCATAACATCCAGGACATTCTTGAAGGCCGGGCCGTTATGGCTCGGGATTCCGTAATAATGGCCGTAAAATACGCACGGATAGCCCTGAGGGCGCAGAAGCGTAACGGCATAAGCCAGCGGGATAAACCAAGGCTCGATGACGCTTTCCAGCGCCTGCCCGGCCTGTGTATCATGATTTCCGACAAAGGTCACGGCCTTCCCCGGATCCCGCTCGACAAGCGAGCCATGCAGGATATTCCGCATATCATAGTTACCGCCGCCGTGGCTCGCGCAGAAGAAGTTGAAATGCAGAGGCACGTCGAAGAGCGACATGCAGCGTCCGCAGGCATTCAGGTATTTCTCAAGGACATTGACATCCTGATGCCAGTATTCGCCGACGGCAAAATACTCTTTCTTATTATTGGCACGCAGTGTGCCGAGCCAGTCGGCAAAGAAGGTATTATCGATATGCTTTACGGCATCAATGCGGAAGCCGTCCACATGCGTCCTGTCAACATACCACTGTCCCCACTCCTTAAGATGCTCCGCCACCTTCGGATTCTTAATGTTAACATCCGCACCCATCAGGTAATCGTAATTGGCGTTTTCGGAATCCACGTTCGGGCTCCATGGACTTCCTTCAAAGTTATAAATCGAGCTTTTTTCTTTTCTCTGATCCCAGTCCACGCCTGTAAAGCAGGTATGGTCCCAGACAAAATCAGAATACTTGCCTTTTCTTCCGGGAAATGTAAATTTTGTCCAGGCTTCGATATTTTCTTCGCCGGAAATCTGCTGCTCACGGTCATCTCCGGCATCCTCAACGGCTTCTACATCTTCCCATTCATCCGCACCCATCATCTGGTTGAAAACGATATCACCGTAGACATTGATTCCGGCAGACTGAAGCGCCTTGATGGCAGCCAGATATTCGTCCTTCGTGCCGTATTTCGTCGGAACCGTGCCCTTCTGGTCGAATTCACCGAGATCGTACAAATCGTAAACACCGTATCCGACGTCCTGCACGCCGGCCTGCCCCTTGTAGGCAGGCGGCATCCAGACAGAAGTCACGCCTTCGTCAGCCAGCTCTTTTGCCCTTGCACCCAGTTTCTTCCAAAGCGTCGAATCCGACGGTAAATACCATTCAAAATACTGCGCCATTATTCCGTTATCCAAGCTGCTTCTCCTTTTGTTACTGCCGAAATTCCGCTTACATACATATGTAATCTTTTTATTTTTAAAACACCTGTTCTCCGCCGGATAATGAGATCACGGAAATTTCCTTATTCCGCATAGATGATATAGTCTTCTTTTCGCGGCGCAGGTGCCGGGCAGGTTCCGTCCCCATAGCCTAAAATGCAGATACCGATGCCGACCAGATCTTCGGATGCGCCCCATTCCCGAAGGAAGGCTTTCCCGTCCGCGTCCTCAAACATTTCCTTGCCGCGGTTAATCCAGCAGGAGTCCACGCCCAGCGCATGCGCCGCATTCATGAGATTGCCCATGACCAGGCTGGCATCCCGCACATAATTGCGGTTAACTTTCGGATTTCCGAAAACAAGGACAACCGTCGGAGCTCCGTAAAACGGATCGGAATCCACTCCCATGATGGCGGCGTTCATTTTCGAAAGGGCTTTGATGGTTACCGGATCGCGTACGACGACCATGGTCGCCGATTGTTTACCCATCGCGGACGGCGCCATCGTTCCGGCATCCAGGATCTTTTTCAGCGTTTCTTCGTCTACCTGTTCTTTCTTATATTTTCTTACGCTTCTTCTTGTCATGAGGCATTCTATAGTATCCATAAGTTCTCCTTTCATGGATAAGTAAAACGAGTGTAGCACTTTTTCACAAATTATACAATTTTCTTTTGTGTATTAAGTACATCTATAACGTAAGCGTCAAAGTTCAAAAAGTTTCTTACTTATTTCACGCAAAAGAACAGTTGTCCGTTTTTCAGGATTCAACTGTTCCTCTGCGTTTAAAAACTGATTAAGGATAACTCAGAAAAGATTATTCGTATTCCGCCACGGAAATCCACTGTTCGAGAAGTTCTTTTTCTTCCGGAACACCCTTGGTCAGCTGAGCCGCAGCGACGATCGGCATCCATTTCTGCACATACTGAATGGCTGTGTCCGATTTTTTTGAAAAGATCTTAAGATATTCCTCCGCCATCGACGGATCCGTGAGGCAGAAACGCATATAGGAAATAGCGGCGTCGGCACCGGCATTTCCCTGTGTCGCATGTGCCCAGTCGATGATCTTATAGCTTCCGTCATCCGCAATAAGGATATTGGACGGTACAAAATCACCGTGGCAGAGTTTGGTGTGGCGCGGCATGCCGTGAAGTCTCTGGAGGAGTTCGTAGCGCGTACTCGGATCCAGATTTTTAAGGGAATTGATTTCCTCTTCCATCTTGTCGCGCGTATTGCGTAAATGAGTTGCTTTAAATGAATTTACACGAAGCTGGATGTCCACGAATTTTTCCAGATATTCTGTGCGTTTTTCAGGCTCTTCCGCCATTTTTGCTTCCAGGGTTCTGCCGTCCGCACGCTCGATTGTAAGAGCCCAGCAGCCGTCGATGCAGTCGACGGACTTTACGGCCGGGATCGGCAGACCGGTTGTTTCGACGTAAGCCGTAATCAGGGCCTCGTTGAAAACGCCTGTCTTGGGATGATCCTTGCTGAAGATTTTGACAACCGTATCTCCGCACCTATAGACTGTCTTATACGGACGCTGTACGATAATATTATCTTTTGTAAGTTCCATGTCGTTCCTCCTCAATCTTCCTTTCCGTAGTAGGCCTTGAGATAAATTTCTTTCATTTCACTCATCAGCGGATAACGCGGGTTGGCGCCTGTGCACTGATCGTTAAATGCCTGCTCGGTCATCTCGTCCAGCGTATCCAGGAAGTATTTCTCATCAACACCGTATTCCTTAATAGAATCCTTGATACCGATTGTTTTCTTAAGTTCCTTGACCTTCTTGATCAGAAGCTCGAAGGTCTCTTTATCATCTTTTCCGACAAGACCGTTATAACGGGCGATCTCGCAATAGCGCTCCAGTGTGTGCGGATACTGGTACTGCGGGAAGGTACCCATCTTCGTAGGAACCGGGTCGGCATTATAGCGCATGACATAGACAAGCACAAGCGCATTGGCAATGCCGTGCGGAATATGGTGGAACGCACCGAGCTTATGCGCAAGCGAATGGTTAAGTCCCAGGAAAGCATTGGCAAATGCCATACCGGCCATACAGGATGCCGTGGCCATGCGGTCGCGGGCTTCGGGATCTTTCGCTCCGTTCTCATAAGCAGAAGGCAGGTAATCAAATACATTCTTTGTAGCTTTAAGAGCCAGCCCATCCGTAAAATCAGAAGCCATGACGGAAACATACGCCTCAAAAGCATGCGTCAGGACATCGATACCGGAAGCAGAAGTCAGGCCTTTCGGCTGGTTCATCATGTTGTCCGTATCAACAATGGCCATATTCGGAAGCAGCTCATAATCCGCCAGCGGATATTTCGTATGTGTATTCTCATCCGTGATGATCGCAAACGGCGTCACTTCAGAGCCCGTGCCGGAAGAAGTCGGGATAGCAACAAAATATGCTTTCGTTCCCATCTTCGGGTAAGTATAGATACGTTTACGGATATCCATGAAGTCCATCGCCATATCCGCAAAATTGACATCCGGATTCTCATACATCACCCACATGATCTTTGCGGCATCCATTGCGGAACCGCCGCCCAAAGCGATGATGCAGTCCGGGGCGAAATCCGTCATGGCCTTCGTGCCTTCTCTTGCGCAGCCAAGCGTCGGATCCGGCGCAACATCGTAGAAGCAGGTATGACGGATGCCCATTGAATCAAGTTTTTCCTCAATCGGCTTTACATAGCCATTCTGATAAAGGAAGGTATCTGTTACGATAAATGCCTTTTTCTTTCCCATGACCGTGCCGAGCTCATCGAGAGCGACAGGCATGCAGCCTCTCTTAAAGTAAACCTTTTCAGGCGTGCGGAACCAAAGCATATTCTCTCTCCTCTCTGCGACGGTCTTAATATTTAAGAGATCCATGACAGTGACATTGTGGGAAATGGAGTTTCCACCCCAGGATCCGCAGCCGAGTGTCAGAGAAGGCGTAAGCTTAAAGTTATAAAGATCGCCGATACCGCCCTGGGAAGAAGGCGTATTAATGAGAATCCTGCAGGTCTTCATTCTGGCCGCATGCAGGGCCATCTTCTCTTTCTCATCCGTATTAATGTATAAAGAAGAGCTGTGGCCGTATCCTCCGTCAGCAATAAGACGCTCTGCTTTTTCAAGTGCATCCTCAAAATCTTTTGCCTTATACATCGCCAGCACCGGTGAAAGCTTCTCATGAGCAAAAGCCTCCGCAGGTTCGACGGACTCGACTTCCCCGATCAGGATCTTGGTATTTTCAGGCACATCGACACCCGAAAGCCTGGCGATCTTATACGCGCTCTGCCCGACAATCTTTGCATTTAATGCACCATTGATCAGAATGGTATTGCGGACCTTGTCAATTTCATCCTCCTTCAGGAAATAGCAGCCGCGTGCGGTAAATTCTTTCTTCGCCTCACTGTAAACATCCTCAAGGACGGTTACAGACTGCTCCGAAGCACAGATCATGCCGTTATCAAACGTCTTGGAATGGATGATGGAGTTGACGGCCATGCGTACATCCGCAGAGCTGTCGATAATGGCCGGGACATTTCCGGCACCGACGCCGAGTGCCGGCTTGCCTGAAGAATAGGCTGCGTGCACCATACCCGGGCCGCCCGTCGCAAGAATGCAGTCCGAACCTTTCATAACGTCATTCGTAAGCTCAAGAGAAGGTACGTCGATCCAGCCGATAATATCCTTCGGAGCACCTGCCGCCACGGCTGCATCATAAACCGTTTTAGCCGCAGCAATCGTGCATTTCTTAGCACGCGGATGCGGGCTGAAAATAATGGCGTTTCTCGTCTTAAGGCAGATCAGCGCCTTGAAAATTGCGGTCGAAGTCGGATTCGTGGTCGGGATAACAGCGGCGATAAGCCCCAGCGGCTCAGCAATCTTTTTGGTTCCGAACACCGGATCCTCTTCAATCACATCGCAGGTTTTTGTATGTTCATAGGCATGGAAAATATATTCGGATGCAAAATGATTCTTAATGACTTTGTCCTCGACAACACCCATTCCCGTTTCTTCAACAGCCATCCTGGCAAGCGGAATACGCGCCTTATTCGCCGCGATTGCTGCGGCTTTGAAGATTGTGTCCACCTGTTCCTGAGTGTAGCCGGCATAAACAGCCTGCGCTGCTCTCATTGCCTGCATTTTAGCCGCAAGCGCTTCCGGAGCGTCAATGATTTCCGGGATTTTTGGTTCATTCGTGTCCATCCTGTTCCTCCTTATAATATTTATAATGCCTTTCATCCCAAAACTTTATCTTAAAAATCTATAATGCCCTTTATTCCAAAACCTTCCTGAAAATTTTACTGCTTTCCTTTCAAAAACATCATCCTATGATATTGTGTAATGCTCCTCATTTCTAAAGCATTGTTACTATTATACCATGACCTGCAGCAAAAAAACAGCCGATAGAAATCTCCCGGCCGTCTCCTTTGTTTACTTTTTTGATACGAATGTCATAAGTACTTTTGACATCCGCATCATTTAATCATTCTGTTGATATCGTTGATCTTTCTCTTGACATAATGCGTATGAAGGATTTCATGCGCCTTCTCACTTCCCGGTTTCTCAAGGAACTCTTCATAAAGCTTCTTGATGGACGGATTCTCGTGGGATTTACGGATTTCCTTCTTCTTGTCATTGTTGTAAAGAGCCTTTGCACGCATGCCTCGGAAGTCTTCGAAGTTCCTGACATGTGACGGAACCATCGGCTGGCCGCCGCCGTTGATGCAGCCGCCCGGGCAGCCCATGATCTCGATGAAATGATATTGCTTTTCACCGGATTTCACTCTGTTCATAAGCTCGCGTGCATTTGCAAGTCCGGAAGCAACGGCAACATTCACGTCTGTTCCGCCGACATTGTAAGTAGCCTCTTTGATGCCCTTCATGCCGCGGACTTCTTTGAAGTCGATGTTTTCAAGCGGCTGGCCTGTTACCCACTCTACAGCTGTACGGAGAGCAGCTTCCATAACACCGCCGGTTGCTCCGAAGATAACGCCGGCGCCTGTGGATTCACCGAGCGGATCGTCAAAGCCTTCATCCGGAAGTCTTGCGAAATCGATGCCAGCCTTCTTGATCATGCGGGCAAGCTCTCTTGTTGTAAGAGCCACATCGCAGTCCGGAACGCCTTTTCCTTCGTCCTCGCCCTTACGGGTGATTTCGAACTTCTTGGCTGTGCAGGGCATGATGCCGACCACAAACATCTTCTTCGGGTCGATGTTCATTTTCTTTGCATAATAAGTCTTGCAGATTGCACCGAACATCTGCTGCGGAGACTTGCAGGAAGAAAGGTTGTCCTTCATTTCCGGGAAATACGTCTCACAGAATTTTACCCAGCCCGGTGAGCAGGAAGTAATCAGAGGAAGCGGGCCTGTGCCCTTTGTCAGGCGTTCCACAAACTCGTTCGCTTCTTCCATAATCGTAAGGTCTGCGCCGAAATCGGTATCGAAGACCCTGTTGAAGCCCATGCGGCGGAGCGCTGCAGCCATCTTGCCTTCGCAGTCCGTGCCGATCGGGAAACCGAATTCCTCACCGATAGTCGCACGCGTCGACGGAGCAGTCTGAACGACGACAAATTTATCCGGATCCGCAAGCGCCGCTTCAACCTTATCAGAATCATCTTTCTCATGCAGAGCGCCTGTCGGGCAGACGACAATGCACTGGCCGCAGTTTACGCAGGCCGTATCACCGAGCGGAACATCATAAGCGCATCCGATATGGGCCTTAAAGCCACGGCCGTTCGGTCCTAAGATGCCGATGCCCTGTGTTACTTCACAGGCTGCCACACAGCGGCGGCAGAGAATGCATTTGTTATTGTCCCGGATAAGATGGACGGAAGAATCATCGAGGTCGTAGTGGACCCGTTCTCCATCATAAAAATGCGAATCCTCAATACCGAGGTCTTTGCACATCGCCTGAAGTTCGCAGTTTCCGCTGCGGATGCAGGAGAGGCATTTCTGGTCATGATTGGAAAGAATCAGTTCCAGAGTCTTTTTACGGGATTCAATAACCTTCTGTGTGTTTGTCCAGACTTCCATGCCCTCGCTCACCGGATATACGCAGGACGCCATCAGCGTTCTCGCACCCTTGATCTCCACGACGCACATACGGCAGTCTCCTACTTCATTAATTCCTTTCAGAAAGCAAAGAGTAGGGATGTCGATATTCGCCTTGTGGGCAGCTTCCAAAACCGTTGTGCCTTGAGGTACGGTTACCTCGACACCGTTTATCTTTAATGTGATATCTGACATTTTTTCTCAGTCCTCCCTTACTCTTTGTAAATGGCGCCGAATTTGCAGACGTCCATGCAGGTGCCGCATTTAATACATTTCTGAGCATCAATGACATGCGGCTGCTTGACAGAACCGGAAATGGCATCTGCCGGGCAGTTACGGGCGCACATCGTGCAGCCGCGGCACTTATCCTTGTCGATGTGGAAGCCGATCAGGGCTTTGCAGACACCGGCCGGGCATTTCTTATCGCGGATATGGGCGATATATTCATCTTTGAAGTAACGCATTGTGGAAAGCACCGGGTTCGGCGCCGTCTGTCCGAGTGCGCAGAGGGAGTTATCCTTGACGGCATAGCAGAGTTCCTCAAGCTTGTCGAGGTCTTCCATTGTCGCTTTGCCTTCCGTTATCTTCGTCAGGTATTCCAGCATACGCTTCGTACCGATACGGCACGGCGAGCACTTGCCGCAGGATTCGTCAACCGTGAATTCCAGGAAGAATTTCGCGATGTCGACCATGCAGTTATCTTCATCCATGACAATAAGTCCGCCGGATCCCATCATGGAACCGATGGCGATCAGGTTGTCATAGTCGATCGGAACATCCAGATTCTCAGCAGAAATGCATCCGCCGGACGGTCCGCCTGTCTGGGCTGCCTTAAATTTCTTTCCGTTCGGGATGCCGCCGCCGATATCAAAGATGATCTCACGGAGCGTCGTGCCCATCGGGATTTCCACAAGGCCGGTATTGTTGATCTTGCCGCCGAGAGCGAAGACCTTCGTGCCTTTGGACTTCTCCGTGCCCATGGAAGCGAACCAGTCCGCACCCTTCAGGATGATCTGCGGAACATTCGCCCATGTTTCAACGTTGTTCAGGATGGTCGGCTTGCCGAAAAGACCTTTAACTGCCGGGAACGGCGGTCTCGGACGCGGCTCGCCTCTCTCGCCTTCAATTGAATGCATGAGGGCTGTTTCCTCGCCGCAGACGAAAGCGCCGGCGCCGAGACGAAGCTCGATATCAAAGTCAAAGCCCGTATCGAAAATGTTTTTCCCGAGCATTCCGTATTCATGCGCCTGATCAATAGCGATCTGAAGTCTCTGGACCGCGATCGGGTATTCTGCACGTACATAAATATAACCCTGCGTGGAGCCGATAGTGTAACCGGCAATAGCCATGCCTTCAAGAACGACATGCGGATCGCCTTCAAGAACGGAACGATCCATGAATGCGCCCGGATCGCCTTCATCGGCATTGCAGCAGACATATTTCTGATCGGCCTTGTTTCCTTTTGCGAACATCCACTTGCGCCCTGTCGGGAAGCCTGCGCCTCCGCGGCCGCGAAGACCGGAATCCGTAAGGACCTTGATGACGTCATCCGGCGTCATGGTCGTAAGGACTTTTCCGAGAGCTTCGTATCCGCCAGTCCCGATATATTCTTCAATATTCTCGGGATTGATGACGCCGCAGTTCCTGAGTGCGATACGCGTCTGCTTCTTATAGAAGTTTGTTTCATTTAAAGAACGGATTCCCTGATCCGTGACTGTCTCATCATAGATGAGGCGCTTAACCGGGCGTCCCTTTAAGAGATGCTCGCTGACGATTTCCGGAACATCCTTATCGCTGACGCGCGTATAAAGTGTTCCTTCCGGATAGACCATCATGATCGGGCCGAGAGCACAAAGTCCGTGGCAGCCGGTCTCAACAACCTGGACTTCATCATCCAGACCGTTTTTCTTGATTTCGGAGTTCAGAGCGTCGATAACCTTCAGGCTTCCGGAGGATGTGCACCCTGTTCCACCGCATACCAATACATGTGAACGATACATTGATAATTCCTCCTAATTATTTATTCTTGGCCTCATTTGCACGAACCGTATGAAGCATGAATTCCACAATCGGCTTTCCACCTTCAAGATGCTCTTTTACGACACGGTCAGCTTTTTCTTTATCCATATGGACATAAGTAACTTTCTCCTTGCCGGGCTCATAAATTTCAACGATGGGCTCGTACTGGCAGAGGCCGATGCAGCCGGTCTGCGATACCATGACATCCTTGACGTGATCGCTCTGGACCTTGTCAGCCAGTTCATTAAGCACCGGTCTTGCGCCGGCTGCGATACCGCAGGTCGCCATACCGACGAGGACACGGGTCTTGGCATTTTCTTCTTCACGAAGACCAAGCTGTCCCTGCATTTTCTCCCGAATCGCTTTCAGTTCTTCAAGACTCTTCATTATTATTTTTCCTTTCCAATAGTGTGCATTTTCTATTCAACTGCTCCATGATCGGTTTCCTGCTTATTCTCGACCAGATATGAAAGGATATATTCCGCAACTTCCGGTTCGGAGAAAGGAACGCCTCCAAGAATCTCCCTCATCTGCCTTGTGTCCAGGTTAAACGAAGCCCCGTCATAATAATAGCTGTAAAGGAAATCAATATCCGGATGGTAAATGACAAGCTGCTGGATCGTGCGGCTGATGTCGCCGATCGGCATTCTGTCTATATTGGAATACTGGAACGTTGCCCTGACCCTGGTTCCCTTCCCGACTTCCGACTCAATCGAAAAAGTCCCATTTGCCGCAATGGCCGCTTCCTTAAGGAATGGTACCCCCAATCCCACTTTCCGTGTCGTACGCGTCGTAAAGAACGGATCTTCGACATGCGCAACCTGTTCTTTGGTCATACCGCAGCCGTCGTCATTGATAACAAGCGTCATGACGTCTTCTTTTGTATCAATCGAAATTCCGATCTCAACCAGAGACGCCTTCGCACGTGTCGAGTTTTCTGCGACGTCCAGAATACTCAGGGAAATTTCAGGCATCATGGTCAATCAAAGGAATCAAGAATTCCCTGTAATTTATCGAGAGTCAGACGGCCGTAAACTTCGCCGTTGATCATCATGGCCGGAGCCAGGCCGCATGCACCGAGGCATCTGCAGGCCTCCAGAGAAAACTTTCCGTCCGGCGTGCATTCGCCGCCCTTAATACCGAGAAGCTCACCGAGTTTTTCATAAATCGGGCCGGAGCTCTTTACGTAGCAGGCTGTGCCGAGGCATACCTGGATCTTGTATTTGCCCTTCGGATTCAATGAGAACTGAGAGTAGAACGTTGACACTCCGTAAACCTTCTCCATCGGGATGTGGAGCTTGTCGGATATGATCGTCTGGACTTCAATCGGAAGATAGCCGTAAATATCTTGTGCCTTCTGCAGAATAGGTACAAGGCAGCCTGGCTTGTCTTCCAGTTCTTTGATGACGGTCAAAAGCTCTTTTTCCTGTTTAGGAGTGCCATTGAATGGAACTGTAGAAATTGTTGACATATAAGCCTCCTTTGATAAATAAATTATCAGCATAATGCTAAGTTATTCTAACATAAATAAGGGCGGAAATCCATAAATTATAAAATTTTCTGGAACCTTTTCTTTTCTTTTGTAACACATTGACCTTCTATGTTATACTATAATCCATCCGGGACATACGGTTGACCGTCCGGCGGACAAGTGCTTTGGGAACTGCCGGAGACTCTTATTTAAAATGCAATCCACCGAAGGGGGAAAAGAATGACTATCAGGGATGTTGTCAGTATTACCAATGCAAAAGTGCTGGCCGGCGAAGAAGATCTGGATCGGGAGATCACGACTGCGTTCGGCTCCGATCTCATGAGTGATGTTCTGGCATACGCAAAAGACTGTTCCATGCTTATGACGGGTCTTGCAAATGCTCAGGCGATCCGTACAGCCGACATGATGGACATCGGCTGCGTTCTTTTCGTCAGAGGGAAAATGCCGGACGAACAGATGCTGGAACTGGCAAGGGATAAAGAAATGGTTATCCTGCAGACGAACAGCTTCATGTTTACAACCTGCGGAAAATTATATGCCGCCGGAATTTCCGGAGGCACCTTATGAATGACGCTTTGGACAGCGGCGCTTCGCCGGAAAACGGATCCGACGAACCCCTGGTTCTCGACTATACGGTCGTCAAAGATGACTTCACCCGTGCCGGCGAGGCATCCGGCGACGTAAAGAAAAAGCTCCGCATGGCCGGTATCAATCCTGCCGCCATCCGTAAGGTCTCCATCTGCATGTACGAGGGCGAGATCAATATGGTTATTCACGCCGACGGGGGCGGGATACGCGTCGAAATCTATGGAGACAGAGTCAGGATGATTCTCAAAGACAAAGGTCCCGGCATTAAGGACGTCGACAAAGCCATGCAGGCCGGCTGGTCGACTGCCTCCGAAGAAGCACGGAATCTTGGTTTCGGCGCCGGCATGGGTCTGCCCAACATGAAAAAGAATTCCGATTCAATGGATATTCAGACCGTCATAGGAACCGGAACTACGGTAACGATGGTTGTTAATTACTGAACAATAAATCTAAAAGGAGTCCGGAATTGCCAGAAAATGAAAATACATACTTCCATTCTGTCAGCATCGATCCGAAAGCCTGCAGAGGATGTATTCATTGTATAAAGTTCTGCCCCATGGAAGCCATCCGCGTCCGCAACCGCAAAGCAGTCATTACGGCGGAGCGCTGCATTGACTGCGGTGAATGCGTGCGTGTCTGCACGTCGCATGCGGCCCGGGCAACTGTTGATAACCTTCAGATCCTGAAGGATCATAAGTATAATGTCGCACTGGCATCCATGCCGCTTTTTGCCCAGTTCAAGAACCTGAATGACCCGAATATCCTTCTCACAGCCATCCTTGAACTCGGCTTCGACGATGTTTATGAAGTCGCCGTCGGTGCGGAAATCGTCGGAAATGAAACAAGGCGCTATATCCGGCAGCACCCGGAGAACTATCCTTACATCAGCACAAGCTGTCCCGCTGTCCTCCGTCTGGTCCGCATGCGTTTCCAGAATCTTTCGGAGCATCTGCTTCCGATCCAGACGCCGACGGAAGTTACGGCGACTCTGGCGCTTAAAAAAGCTATGGAAGACACGGGGCTCCCCGCGGAAGATATCGGCATCATCCATATTTCCCCGTGTCCTGCCCTGTCTGCATTTTCCAAAGAGCCTCTCGGTATCCGGAAGAGCAAGATTACGGGCAATCTTTCGGTAAAGGCGATTTATCCGCTTCTTCTGCAGAAGATGCCGCTTGTCAAAGATAACCCTAAGAAGCTCAGCCATGCAAGCTCGCTCGGCCTGGGCTGGCGTGCCGACGGTACGGGCGGCGGCTATATTACAGAAAAATACATGTCCGCCAACGGAGTCCACAATGTTCTTAAAATCCTGGAATCTCTGGAGGACGACAGTATCGACGGTCTCGAATATCTGGATCTTTATACCTGCACCGGAGGCTGTGTGGGCGGAACGCTGAATGTCGAGAATCCTTATATCGCACGCGCCGACTTAAGGTCCGTCCGTGCGCATCTGCCGAAGCGCATTCCGAAAGATGAGCTGCCGTTCTCGGGAGATATCTCCTGGAACCAGCGCATACGTTTCGACGATGTCTATAAGCTCGGAAACACGATGCAGGAAAGCCTGCGCCGGCTGGCAGCCGCCGAAAAAATCGAAAAAGAATTCCCGGGCCTCGACTGCGGATCCTGCGGAGCTCCGACCTGCCGGGCCCTTGCGGAAGATATCGTAAGAGGCAAGGCCTACCGCCATGACTGCATTTATTTTCTGCGCGACCATATCCATGCGCTTACGATGGAGCTCAATACGATCTCAGACGACATCAACCGGACGATTCTCGAAGACAAGGGTCATCCGACTGCCCAGCAGATGGAGCGGCTTCAGGATTATATCACGCAGCTTTGGGCTGAACTCAATGAACTTGACAGCCGTTTTAAATAAATTCGGAGGAAAAATATGACTGTAAAAGACTTAATCGATTCAGGAGAATTTAAAATCATCAATGACGAAGGCGATACCGCTGCGGAAATAACCGATGTTTTCTGCTGCGATCTGCTTTCCGTCGCCATGGCGCATGCTCCGGGAGGATCTGCCTGGGTAACGGTCATGGCCAATATGAATACTTTAGCCGTCGCATCCCTTACCGGCGTATCCTGCGTCATCCTGGCTGAAAAAGCGGAAATGGATGAAATGGCCCTGTCCAAGGCCAGGCAGCAGGAAATTATTGTCCTTGCCACTGATAAACCCATTTTCAAAGCGGCACTGACCGTTTACGGAAAACTTGCGAAATGATACCGATTTTTTATGATTTCCACCTGCATTCGTGCCTGTCTCCCTGCGGAGACGAGGACATGACGCCCGCAAATCTTGTCGGCATGGCCATGATCAAAGGGCTCCAGGCCATTGCCCTGACGGATCACAATTCATCAAAGAACTGCCCGGCCGCCGCAAAGCACGCAGAGGAGTACGGACTTACTTTCCTGCCCGGAATGGAGCTGACAACGCAGGAGGAAGTCCATGTCGTCTGCCTTTTTCCGACGCTTGAAGATGCTCTTGCTTACGACGCTTTTGTGCATGAAAGGATCCAGCCTGTCGTCAACAAGCCGGAATATTTCGGTTACGAACGCATCATGGATGAAAATGACTGCCAGACCGCCGAGGAAAACCTGCTTCTCATCAATGCCACCACGATTCCCTTTGACAAAGTCCAGGACCTGGTTGAAAGCTATCACGGCGTCATGATTCCGGCACACATCGATAAAAGTTCCAATGCGCTCATCGCCAACTTAGGCTTTGTTCCGCCGGACAGCCATTTTACCTGCGTCGAATACGCTAATTTGGATAACGCGCCGGCGCTTGAAGAGAAGAATCCTTATCTTAAGAAATGCAGGAAAATCACGGATTCCGATGCGCATTATCTGGAAAACATCAATGAAGCCGTCCATGTGCTGCATGTCCGTGAGAATACACCGGCCGGAATTATCGAGATGCTTAGGACGCCCAGGAACTGATTCCGGAAACATTTTATAAGCAGGCCGCGGATTCAAAAACCGATAAAAGCCTTGAAACAGGGCGGATTTACAAGGCAGCATAAAAACCGGATAAAACGAGCCGTTAAATAGCTGTATAACTTAAAAGAATCAGAATTTGGAGAATTGAATGAAAGATAACAATAATGTCCGGGATCCCGAAAGCAGGCCTGACATCCGTGAGGTATCGAAAAAGCATCTGACAAGGGCTCAAATCGAAGCCAGAAATAAGAGGCGGCGCAGGAAGATCCTGATCCGGGCTTTCCTCCTTACTTCCGTCTTCGTGGTTTTGGGGCTCGCTATTTTTTTTGTGGCAAGAGGGATTCTCGCAGGAACTTCGGCACGTGCAAAGGCAAAAGCCGAAAAAGAAGCAGAAATCGCCGCAGAGGAACAGGTCATCGCCGACCGGCGCGCGGCCATCAGCCAGGCGGATGTTTTAGCCACGCAATACGATTACGACGGTGCCATCGCTCTTCTGCAGGAACAGCAGGGTTACGACACCGACAGTGAGCTGATCAATGCCATTGCAAAATATACTGCCGTCAAAACGACCCTGGAGGCCAAAGACGTAACAAAGGTTCCGCACATTTTCTACCACTCTTTGATTGTCGACACGACACGCGCCTTCGATACTTCGAAATGGGGCAGCGACACCGTCGGCGGCATCAATGCCTGGATGACGACCATAGGGGAATTCGATAAAATCACGCAGCAGATGTACGATAACGGATGGGTGCTTATCCGCATGCGCGATATGGTCACGCAGTCCACGGATGCAAACGGCAATGTAACATTTACCAAAAACACGAGCCTTATGCTTCCCCAGGATAAAAAGCCTTTCGTCCTTTCTGTCGACGACTGGAGCTACTACCATTCTTATGACGGAAAAGGCTATGCCGATAAAGCCGTCATCGATGAAAACGGCGATGTGAAATGCCAGTACACCGATGCCAGCGGCAATGTTTCCGTCGGCGATTATGATGTTGTTCCGCGAATGAATACTTTCCTCAAAGAACATCCGGACGGAGCCTATAAGGGCGCACGCGGAATGCTTGCCATGACAGGTTATAACGGTCTCTTCGGCTACCGGACCGATGTCGCATACAAGACGCACGAGAACCTTCAGTCGGATCAGCAGGCTTTTCTCGACTCTCATCCCGATTTTAACTACGACGATGAAGTCACACAGGCAAAAAAGATTGCCGACGCTTTAAAATCCGAAGGCTGGGAATTCGCCTGCCATACCTGGGGACATCTTAGCGTCACGGGAAAAAGCGTGGAGACGCTTTCCGCCGACCAGGACCGCTGGCAGAACACGGTTGCCAATATTGTCGGAAAAACGGACACCATTATATTCGCTCACGGCAACGACATCGGAAACTGGCACGATTATGATGCCGCGACGAATCCCGTTTATGCCTATTTCAAGAGCATGGGCTATAATTTCTATGCCAATGTCGACGCTTCGAACGAGTACTGGATCCAGATCAGAAGCACCTACCTGCGCCAGGGACGTATCGACTGCGACGGTCTTCAGATGTGGCGGGCAAAATCCGGTGAGGCGAAAACAAATGTATTTGAAAAATTATTTGACGTCAATTCCGTATTCGATTCTGCACGTCCGACCCCGGTCAGCGCCACCGGAAAAGCCTGATTTCAAAAAGTTTAAAAGAATGCGGTCAGTGGAAACGACTGTTTAGCTTTAAAAAAGCATTGACAGGACAGGAAAGAAGCGTATAATTTCTTACAGATAAAGAAACACGGCTGCCGGATGCCGATAAAGACGGCATTGTGACGGCTGCCGG
>DCDB01000049.1 GCA_002316215.1 Lachnospiraceae bacterium UBA1066
TACCTGCGGCGGAAACCTTCCGTTTTATCCGATGATTACACTACAAACTGCTCCAGATATCTCTTGCCAAGCCGCAGGCTGTCCAGTACTTTCTCCCTGCTTCCTTCGAAAGCCTTGTCTTCCACTTCAATGCAGGTGCAGCCGTCGAATCCGATGTCCGTCAGCGCACTCACGTACTTTCCCCAGTCCACATCGCCGAGTCCCGGAATCTTCGGTGACATAAATTCCAGCGGATAGCCCATAATGCCGACTTCGTTCAGACGATCCCTGTAGACCTTGATATCCTTATAATGCACATGGAAAATCTTATCTTTAAACTCGTAAATGGGCTTAATATAATCAATCATCTGCCATACAAAGTGCGACGGATCATAATTGATTCCCAGATTCGGGCTTGGCAGGATTTCAAATACCTTTCTCCAATTGGCAGGGCTTGTCATCAGGTTCTGTCCCCCCGGCCACTGATCGCTGCCGAAAAGCATCGGGCAGTTTTCAATAGCAACCTTAACATTCTCATCTTCCGCGAGCTTAAGGATCGGCGGCCAGATTTCCTTAACCAGTTCAAGATTTTCTTCAACGGTCTTCGTCTGATCCCTTCCGATGAAGGTCGTAACCATTCCGATGCCGAGCTTCGCGCTCGCCCGGATGACATTCTTCAAATGTTCGATATTCGCTTCCCGCTTTGCAGGATCCGCATCCATCGTGTTGGGATAAAAAGCGAGAGAAGAAATTTCAACTCCGCATTTTTCTGCGTATTCCGTGATATGCTCTGCATAAGCCTCGTCTTCAAGCGCGCGTTCCGCATCGACGTGGGAAACCCCCGCGTAGCGGCGTTCCGCTTTCCCCTGCGGCCAGCTGGCAGCTTCCACACATTTAAAGCCCATTTCACGGGCCGTATCCATCATTTCCTCATAGGTCCAGCCATCCAGAATTGCTGAAACAAATCCCATTTTCATAAATGCCGCCTCCTTTAATTATCCTTCGATTGCGCGGCGCATGGCTTCCTGATGGCGGCGCACCTGTTCAATTCCATCTACATCAAAAGCGTCGCGGAGCGACTCCCCGCCTTCATACTCCGTACTTAAGTATCCCTGATAGCCTGCTTTCTTAAGTGCAGACACCACTTCAGGGATGGCTACGGCCGTCTCGACATATTCTTTCGTCGTATGGTAGGTCTTCGCATGGACGTGGACGATGTTTTCGATATTGTCGATCAGATCCTGCGGATCGCTCCAGGAATAAGTATAGCTGGCATTCAGATATCCCAGATCCGCAGGCCCGGCGCCCATGGCTTCCAGTTTCTGCGTCAGATCCGAAAGACCGTTCGCGTTGCGGTAATTCATATTTGCGCGTCCGAGATCCAGATCATACTCGATCTTTACGAAGCCTTTGCTGACACGCTCTTCATAAGCATCATTTACAAGCTTTATGCAGTCCTCCCGGGCTCCCTGCCTTCTCCATTTATCCGCGACGACATCCGGTACCTTTTTGCAGAAAATGCCCATATCCGGAATAAAGCCGAAATATTTGCTGCCGGATCTACGGATTAAATCCATATAGCCTTCCGCCCAGGTCGAATTCAGTGAGAACGGGGCATGGACTTCCAGACCGATCCTGACTCCGACTTTTTCCGCATAGGCAAGCGAGCCTTCAATGACATCGAGAGGCGTGGAAACCAGCGTACGGAGAGACGTAAATCCCAGAAGAGAAGCCAGCTTCAGATCCCGGCACATCATCTCTACCTGTTCTCCGAGACTTAAAGTACGGTTGTCATAGATCCTGTTTTCCAGAAATGCGTCATAGCAGGTCGGCGTCAGGCTGTATTTTTCAAGCCATCCGTTCCACTTCTGCCGGAACTCTTCCGTAAGAATCGGATTAGGGAACTGCTTTATCATCTCTTCCGCCAGAAGTTCGACGCCCGCTGCCCCGGCTTTTGAGGTCTCACGAAGGCAGCCTTCTAAATCAAGTTTTCCGTCATAATATTCATCCTGATAGCTGTACAGAGATACACTTCTTTTTATATCTGCGCTCATATTCTTCCTCCTTACGCAATCTTGAAATCAGTTTCGCACATACTTTGAATCGGGAACGGCATATAGGATGGGGCAATGTGCTGGAGAACAGAAAGATGATGGCTTCCTGCCGTCAGCCCGCCTTCTTTAAGTACTGTAATCTCTGCATTTTCACCAAATTCCCAGCGATACAGAGAGCTGACAACAGTTCTCGTCTCTTCCAGGGTAAATGTTTCATTATTTACGGTAATCCGGATATTCTCTCTTGGAATATCCTCTCCGTCGATTTTCACCTTAATGTCACGGATAATGGATAAGGTAATTCCGCGATAGTACTGAAGCTTGAATTTGAATGCAAAGCCCGCTGTCTTTCCGTCTTTTTCGACATTCCTGAAACCGTTTGGATCATAAATCTGTCTGCCTGGCATAATATCCTCCTTCATGGAACTTTTCTTTCTGCTGGGCTTTACATCGCCCGTATCTTTTCCGGAGTCCGTTCTTTCACGTCTTCCTTTATCGATGAACATATCATACAAAGATTTCAGGTTGCATATCCTCCGTTTTTTATCATAAAATGCATAAGGTAGGTTTGTTTTTTATTATTAATTTTATATTTTTATTTTTATGTTTCATTTTCATTGTGCATTTCTTCTTCCTGTTCTATACTGGAAAGTGCCTTTAAGCTTTTTCAAGACGCCCCTGCACAGCAAGTTTCAAAAAACCGCTCAAGTAAAAGAGGTGAGAGACATGGATGAAAATTATGCTTTCCTGAAATCCTGCCGAAGTCCTTTTGATAACGCCGTATGTCTCCTGGAAGACGCCGGGCTTCGGGAAATGTCCGGCTCTTTTTCCTGGAAACCTTCCGGCCTTACTTTCCTTCTGGTCCGCACGGGGACACTGGAAGTCCGGCTGGAAGACCGGGTTCTAAGCGGTCCTTTTCTTCTTTTTTTCAGCAAAGAACCTGTCCTTTTTACCTGCCGCGAAAAAACGGAAGTGTTTTTTTTCATTTTAAAGCCGGAAACCCTGATTGACGCCTGCGGCAGTGCCTTACTTCTTCAGGTCTCCTCCTACGGGCAGTCCGAAGCCTGGTGCGCGGAAATGGAACGTCTCACGCAGAATGTTTATCAGGCGCTTTCAGCCCGCCGTATCTCTACCGATGATCCGCAGGATGCGGCAGGAATATCAGAAGCGCTGTGCCCGGTCTGGACACTTCTTACTGCTTCCGCAGGAAATGAAAAACCACCGGAAACGCCTTCCGGGACGGACGGAAATGAAAAACCACCGGAAACACCTTCCGGGGCGGACGGAAATACCGGGCTTCTTTCGGATATCCTGGGTTATATGGAGCGGTTCTATAACGCCGGCATCACCCAGGCCGGAACAGCAGAATACTTTCATATTTCGCCGCAGTATCTGTCCCGCCTCCTTACGGCTTCTTCGGGCATGACTTTCCGTGCGTACCGGAATGCTGTCCGCGAAAGGATCATGGGTGTCTACCGGGAATACACTTCCCTTTCCGAAGAAGAAATTGAAAAACGCACCGCACCCGACGCCCTGAGTCTGTCCGGGACAGGTACTTCCGCCCCGGAAAGCCTGCCCGGCAAAACGCTTCTTTTCCCAGCTTCAGAGTGCTTTCCTTATACATCAGGCGCAACCGGGCGGTCATACAAAAGGATCTCCGCCGCTTTGCATTTTACAGAGAATTTTTCCGGAAACTGGAAACGCCTGATCAACCTCGGCTACGCCCCGGATCTTTTAAATCTCCAGCTCGACAGCACTCTTAGCGATATCCAGTCAAAAGTGGGCTTTCGCTTCGGACGGATCTGCCGGATCCTGGATCCGGTGCTCCTTTTAAATGCGGACGGCAGAAAAATTCTGGATTTTTCAAATATTTTCCAGCTTCTTGATACCTGCATTTTCAATAAAATGACGCCTTTTCTGGAGATCGGGAACAAGACTTTCATGATCCAGGAAACCAACAGCATTTTCTTCGAGCCGGGATCCGCCACCGACCCTGTCGCTTATTACACAAAACTGTTCGAGCTTCTTCCGGATTTTCTTGCGACCTGCATCAATCATTACGGTCAGGAAGAGGTGGATACCTGGCGCTTTGAGGTCAGCTATATGTTCACGGGAACGGAAAAAGAACATTTCAGCTTTATCCAATATATAAAAGTATTCCGGCGCATACAGAAAATCATCCGTGCTTATTCGGAAAAATGCAGGATCGGCGCACCGGGATATAACAGCTGGGATACGCCCGGACAAATCCACAGCACGCTCGCACTTCTTGATTCCTATCATGCGGTTCCTGATTTCCTGACGGTTTATGCCTATCCGATTGAGGATTTTGACAAAAATTCTTTCGGTATTGCGAAGGACCCGGATCTTGGCCTGCACCGGCTTGAGTCTTTTGCAAAAGAAGCCCGGCTTATGTTTCCTGATACCGAAATATGGGTGACCGAGTTCAATTCCAATCTTTCCTCGCGCAACTCCCTGAATGACTCCGAATACCAGGCGGCCTACCTTGCGAAGACCCTTCTTTCCGCGGATGCACTTCGTATAAGCGCCATGGGATACTATCTTTTATCGGACGCACCTCTTCGTTATTCCGACTCCTTAAGTTTTCTCTTCGGAGGCTGGGGACTGTACTCCGATTCCGGGCTTCCGAAAGCCTCCTGCCAGTGCTATGCGGCTTTTGCAAAGCTCGGGCGCTACAAAATAAAAGCGGAAGAAAACTATCTTATAACCGCTGATTCCGTCGGAAGCTTCCAAATGCTATTTATACACTATCGGCACATGCAGGAGGACTACCGGATCCGCAATGCGGCACCGGAAGAGCTTCAGTTTCCGGACTCCGTCTTCCTTCCGGCTCCGCCGGATGAATATCATGTCCGGATCAGCGGACTTGCACCCGGCACGTATGCCGTCCGCGAGTACCGGATTGATTCGGAAAATGCAAATCTTTTCCGGGAATGGCAGAAGGCCGGCTACCTGCCTGCCATGCAGTCCGGGATGATCCGGGACTTCCGCCTTTTGTCTTCTCTTTCGCCGCGTATCTTAGTCCGGCGTATTCTGCCGGGAGAAGATTCCATGGTCTTTACCGTTTCCATGGACGGCATACAGGTCCGCTTTTTCTCCGCAGAACTGTATGCCGCCGGCACGGATCCGGCTGCAGACTCTCAGGCTGCAGAACCTTAAGTTTCAGAAACCAGACTTTATATTTTAGACTTACAGCCCGTCAGACACATGTTTCTAAGCTTTGGAACCCAGATTTCATATTCTCTCAGGCTGAAGATCCGTCAGACGCAGATTCTCAGGCTGAAGATCTTCATTTTATATAAACGCAGGTAAATTCTTCCGGGATTCCGGAAAAACGAAGCGCAGGGAGGCAGTTAGATGGAAACAGCGGAAGCTCTTCCGATTATAAAAGCGATGAAATTAACGATACGGTCACCGCAGTTCACAGGAAATAAAGACTATACCTTCATCAGTGTCCTGGACGGCCGGCTTAAAACCTCGAAATCTGCGGAACAAATGCCGGATTCTTCCGCAGATGAACTTTTTGCCCGGTATAATGCGGGGGATGTGTTTTCCGTTTCTCCGGAAGGGGGGCTTTACCTTTCCGGCGATCCTGCCGCTTCGGTTCTCCTCCTTAAGCTTAAGCCGGAGTTTCTGTGCGACCGGCTGAATAACGGTATTATCTTCTGCGATTCCTCCGTTGAGCCGGAAAAGAATTACTTTGAAATAAGACGTCTTATTTCAGAAATCTGCAGCAGGTATAAGGATCCTGCAGCCTGTGAGCCTCTGTCTGTCACAGGGCTTACGTACCTTCTTCTTTCGGAGCTCAGGAAGTTCCAGCAAAAACTTCCGGCGGATCCGGATATTTCCGAACGCAGCCGAAGCCGTGCCCGGGAAGTCGACGCCTATATCGACAGGCATTTTGCCGAACCGCTGACTCTCACGCAGATTTCCGGAGCATTTTACCTGACCCCGCAGTATTTTTCGGCCTTTATGAAGACCGCTTTCCGTCAGAACTTTAAGACCTATCTGACGCAAAGGAGGCTTTTTTATGCCGGACGCGACCTCCGGAACACTTCTCTTTCCGTCATGGAGATCAGCCTTAAAAACGGATTCGGGAGCGTATCCGCTTTCCGGAAACATTTTTCGGACTTTTATCATATGTCTCCGCTCGACTACCGTAAGAAATATCTGACGGCTTCCGCTCCGTCTCATCCCGATTCTGCGACAGCGGCAGACAACATCCGCGCTTCCCTGGACAGCGCCGGAATCACGGCGAGTGCCGCGCTTCTGCAGAAGATTGAGGTCAGCGCATCGGACGGCACCGCTCAGATTAAGAACATCAGCACTGCCATAAATGTCGGCGCCGCGGAGAATCTTCTCCGCGACAGGTTCCGCCGGATGCTGCTCGCCCTGCACGAGGAAATTCATTTTACGCATATCCGCATGCAGGAATTCATCAGCACCGGCTTTATTCCGATGGTTCTGCCGAATTATGCCTATTACTTCCAGAAAGCGGATGCGGTTCTATCCTTCTTATCCGGCTGCGGCCTTGCTCCCTGGATTGAGCTCGCCAGGATGCCGATCCGCCCGGATTCTTCTTCCGACAGTGAAACTACGCTGTTTTATGTAAGAAGAGATAAACGTTTTTTTGATCTTCTCGGCAGTTTCCTTAAGCACGTATCCGGCCGCTGGCCCGGATCATGGACCCGGAAATGGCGCTTCGAGCTGTGGATGTCACCCCGCGACACAGTTTCCGTCTACATCCGCGATTTTCAGGCAGTCAAAAAGCTGATAAATGAATATCTCCCGGGAGCTTCTGTCGGCGGCCCGGGGCTTAAACCCGTACTCTCTTCTTCGGAACAGCACAAGAAGCCGGATTCCTCCCAAAACCATCCGATGCTTAACGATATACTGGACGCATTTCAAAAAGCCGGCGTCCGGCCTGACTTTTTTTCTGTTTACCTGAATTATTCGACGGAAGAAGAACTACCGCATTCTAATCCGGCAGTATCCAGAGAAACGGAAAATGCAAAGAGCACCGGCGGCATCAGCCCGGATCCGGCATACATCGAAAAAACAGCTGCCTCTACGGCAGAAGTTCTGCACAGACTGCTGCCGGGAACGCCGCTTTCCGTCAGCGAATGGTGTTCTGCCGATATCCGGAATCTTCCGGTCGCAGCTTCACGCTATCAGGCCGCCTTCATCGGGCGTACCCTGCTTCACATCGCCCCGTACTGCGATACCGCAGCCTATTGGCTGCTAAGCGATGAACCGCACTCCTCAGGAATGCTGAGGCCGCCGGAATTTTACTCGTTCGGGCAGGGACTCCTGAACCGCGAAGGGCTCCCGACCGCTGCTTACTTTGCTTACGTCCTGTTCCGCCGCCTGACCGGAACCATCATTTCACAGGGGGAAAATTACTGCATCACCAGAAGCAACTCCACGCACTGCCAGATCTTTGCTTTTCACTATACTCATTTTGCCCCCTTTGTCCATATTGAAAATGCCGGTGATTTTGCCTTTGACAGGGTCTATGATCTCTTTACGGAATCTCCGGAGCACGCAATCCGCTTCACTCTGCACGGCCTTGAACCCGGAATTTATCTCATCAGCCGCATCTTTATTAATTTGCAGCGCGGAAGCATCCTTGACATTATGATTGGTGAATACAGCCACAGCAACCTTGGGAGAATTGATTTTTTACAGAAAACAAAGTCTCCTTCCCGGGAGGAGCTGCTTTTCCGTTCCTCTGCCTGTATTCCGGAAGAGCGCAGGGTTTTTCTTAAGTCCGACGGCACGCTTACGCTGGAGTCCGATTTTTCTGCACACGACGTCTGCCTGTGGGATATCCGCAGACAGGTGTAAAAAAGCTGCTACCGCAGAAAAATGTAAAAAAGCTGTTTTCATAGTTTATGTCGAACTTTTTATTCATTCAGCTGGCTTCAATATAAAAAATGAACTGTCGCACTAAGTGATTAGCATGGCAACTCATTTATAAAGCACGAATGCCAGGCTTCTTGGCACCTGGCATTTACAAAAAATTTGAATCTATAAAGAGACAGTACCTTCTAATGTGCGGAACTCCCGCAAAATTCATAACACCTGTTAATTTCTGAGAATTACCTGTAAAATTTCGATTTCCTCCGATTTTACAGGTAATCCCTGCCAACATCACAGTCTTTTGTAAACTTGATTACCTGTAAAATTTC
>DCDB01000070.1 GCA_002316215.1 Lachnospiraceae bacterium UBA1066
GCTGCGGCTTCACAGCAGGCGGCACAGGTGAATGCCCAGGCAGCCCAGGCGGCGCAGCAGGCGGCTCTTGCGGCAGCCCAGAAGGCTTATGCTTCCGGACAGGCGGGCATGGCGCAGCAGGCAGCAGCCCAGGCAGCACAGCAGGTAATGTCACAGTATGCAGCGCAGGCCCAGGCGCAGCAGGCAGCGGCGCTGGCGGCTCAGAAAGCGGCAGCTGCAGCCGGACAGCCGGTGGTGACTGTTCCGGGGACTGTCCCTCAGGTTCAGGCCCCGCTTACGGCGGCGGAAGCGCAGAAGCTTGCGGCGCAGGCTGCAAAGCAGGCAGCGGCAGCACAGAAGGAAGCGGACCGGGAAGCGGCAGCCCTTGCGAAGGCCCAGGCGGCAAAATCCCGGGAACGTCAGAAAGAAATCAATGCCATTGGAAAGGTTGCATCTTCCGGGCTTCGGACATTCGGAAGCACGGCGGCGCGGCAGATCATCCGCGGGCTGTTCGGGGCACTTAAGAAGTAAGGCCATGCTTGCGGAAACCGCAAAGCGACAGAGCAAGCCGAAGCATCACAGATGCCAAAAGTCCGAAAATTTTCCTGCCCGCAGGAATTGCGAAGCGCTGAGTAACCATTATAGGCGTTAAAAGTCCAAAAAGTTATCTGACCGCGGGAAAAACTTTAGAATATCTGAAAATATCAGGGTAATGGAGATTATCATATGCCGGAAAATAAAGTAAGACATCTGGGCGTCATTATGGACGGCAACAGACGTTGGGCAAAAAAACATATGTTCAGTTCTGTCATGCGCGGACATGAAAAGGGCGTCGATATCTTTATGGATCTGTGCACCTGGTGCCAGGATGCGGGAATTCCGTATCTGTCCGTCTATGCATTTTCAACGGAGAACTGGGAACGCTCCAGGGAAGAAGTGACTGACCTCTTTAAGCTGATGGAGAGGTTTTTCCGGGAGGAAGTCCAGACCTGTATTGACCGTGATATCCGGGTCGCTGTTGTCGGAGACCTCTCGCTTCTTGACGACGAATCACAGGAGGTCATACGGAGAGCAGAGGAAATGACCAGGGACTGCCGGAACCTCTATGTGCAGATTGCTATCAGCTACGGCGGGAGAAATGAAATCATGCGTGCCGTCCGGAAGTATGCAGAGGATGTCCGTGACGGGAAAGAACTTCCGGAAAATCTGACGGAAGAAAAACTCGGGTCGTATCTTGATACAAAGGATGTGCCGGATATCGATCTTGTCATCCGGAGCGGCGGCAATCACCGGCTTTCAAACTTTTTCCCATGGCAGACGGTTTATTCGGAAATCTGGTTTTCAGATGTCCTATGGCCTGATTTTACGCAGGAATTGCTGAAAGAAGCATTGGATTATTATGAGAAGATACAGATTAATAAAGGAAAATAAGCATGAAATCTGATGAAAATGATTTAAAGGCTTTTCTGGAGTTCTATCACGAATCCCAGAACCGTCTTAAGAAAAAAACGGCGGAATATAATAAATCTCTGCGGAAGGATACAAATCCTCTGGTCCGGACTTTTAAGACGGATCTTGCGGATCTGAATGCCGGCGGGAAGATGCTTCGCGGGATGCTGGTCGGCCTTGGCTACCGGATTGCCGGACATGCGGATACGGAGGAAAGCGACGGTCTTGCACTGGCTTTTGAAATCTTCCAGACGGGAATCCTCGTCCACGACGATGTGATTGACAATGCCGGAACGCGGCGCGGGAAAATGACCGTTCAAAGGCGTTACGGGGAGCGGCTTGAAAGAAGAGGCATCCGTATGGTTTCGTCTTCGGAAAAGCCGGAAGAGATCGCCAAATCCACTGCGATCTGCGCCGGAGATATCGGCATTTACTGCGCGAATAAAAAAATAGCCGATGACTATGGGAAAAATCCGGACTGCGCGAAGCTTATTTCTTCATTTGACGAAATCGTTATTAATACGATTCGCGGCGAACTGCTGGATATTGTGCTTCCTTATGAACTTCAGGATCAGTCGCTGGATAAGGAGAAAGCATCGCTTCTCCTTAAAAAGTCCGTCCGGGATATATACTATCTGAAGACGTCCTGTTATTCCATTATCGGGCCGCTTCATCTGGGAATGCTTCTCGGCGGTGCGGAAGAGGCGGATATGAAGATGATGGACGGCTTTGCAAACGAGCTCGGGATTGCTTATCAGATCATGGACGATATCCTGGGGATATTTGCGGATGAGGAATTTCTGGGGAAAGATGTCGGATCGGATATTTCCGAGTTCAAGCAGACGATTCTTTATATGTATGTCCATGAAAATGATGAAAATGCTTTAAAACGCCTTCTGGAGTTTTACGGAAAGAAAAAAGTGACGCGGGGAGACCTTACAGAGGTGCGCAGGATCTTCCGGGATTCCGGCGCGCTTTCTTATGCGCAGGAAGTTCTTGCTTCATGCTTCGGCCGTGCGGAGAGAAAGCTTAAGAGAATGTCTTTTGTTTCCGAGGACGATAAGGCAATCCTGCGCGGTTTTATCACTTACTGTAAAGGGCGCAGGAAATAAGGCAAAGAATGCTGAAAATGAGACTCACGGATTTTGATCCGGGAAAAATTGCATCTTCCGGACAGTGTTTCCGGATGAAAGAGATTGCGTACGGGACACATGAGGTCATCGCCGGGAGCAGATATCTCCGGATCGGGAGAGGATGTACGGACGGCAGCTTCATTTTCAGCTGCTCACAGAAGGAAATGGATTCCTTCTGGAAAAATTATTTTGACTTTGATACTGATTACGGAGAAATCCGTCGTTCGGTGGATCCTTCCGATCACTATCTTAAGGGAGCCGTGCAGGCCGGGAGCGGTATCCGTATCCTGCGCCAGGATCTCTTTGAGACGATTATCAGTTTTATCATAACGCAGCAGAATAATATTCCGCGGATCCGCGGCATTATTGAAAGGCTTTGCATGAAATACGGCCGGTATATTCCGGAAGAGAAGAACCGCCCCGCTTACTTTGCTTTTCCTGAAGCAGGGGCACTGGCGGAGGCCGGGATTCAGGATCTTGAGGAAATTGGCCTCGGATACCGGGCAAAATACATCCGGAAATCAGCGCAGCAGATTGAAGGCGGAGAAATCGTACTTGACGAAATCGCTTCGCTTGGTTACGATGAAGCTAAGAAAAGACTGCTTGGCCTTTACGGCGTAGGAACGAAAGTTGCGGAGTGCATCTGCCTTTTTGCACGCCACGACGCGGACGCTTTTCCGGTAGACGTACATATCCGCCGGATGCTGGCAGAGCACTATCCGGACGGTTTTCCGTTTTCCCGCTACCGGGGATATGCGGGAATCCTGCAGCAGTATATCTTTTATCGCGAATTGGAGGCTTGAGGATGCATTTTACGAAAATGCAGGGCATCGGCAACGATTATGTCTATGTCAATTGTTTTACGGAAGAGGTTCCCGATCCGGAAGGAACAGCGAAAAAAATCAGCGACCGGCATTTCGGCATCGGTTCTGACGGACTAATCCTGATCAAGCCTTCGGACACGGCTGACTTTGAGATGGATATGTACAATGCGGACGGAACGCGCGGAAAAATGTGCGGAAACGGGATCCGCTGCGTCGGGAAGTATGTTTATGATCACGGGCTTACGGATAAGAAGGAACTGAATATTGCTACCGGTTCCGGGAACCGCCGCCTTGTTTTAGAAACGGCGGACGGAAAATGCCTGGGGGCCCGCGTCGATATGGGAGCGCCAATTTTAAAGCCTTCCGGCATTCCGGCTCTTTATGAAGGAGTAAGCGCGGTCGGAGTACCGTTTCAGGCAGGAGGAAAAGATTACCGCATTACCTGTGTTTCCATGGGGAATCCTCATTGTGTGACTTTTCTTGATGAAGACGTGCGGGATTTTCCGCTGGAGAAAATCGGGCCGCTTTTTGAGAATAGTCCGGTTTTTCCGGATCGCGTCAATGCCGAATTTGCAACGGTACTGGATCGGCATTCTATCCGGATGCGTGTGTGGGAGCGCGGCTCAGGAGAAACCTATGCCTGCGGGACGGGAGCCTGTGCGACCGGAACGGCGGCGATCCTGAACGGACTTTGTGAAAGCCCGGTCACGCTTCATCTTTTGGGAGGAGATCTGCTTATTGAATGGGACGGCAGGAACGGCAGCGTTTTTATGACGGGGCCGGCAGAAGAAGTTTTTGAAGGAGAGATTAATGTATAAAATTAATGAAAATTATCTGAAGCTTC